>WFTN01000242.1 GCA_015485455.1 Planctomycetota bacterium
GTCCCTCAGACGAAAGCTCAGAAATCCACCTGACCGTTGATTTCAACCAGGGAGGCATAGAGGCACCCTCAGAGCCCACGCCAAAAGCCGAAGAAGCCGCCCCAAAGATCCCTCGGGATGCCAAGTCTGCCACGGCAACCGCCGCAGAAAGCCAAGGGCCCACGGCGGAAGAACAGGCAGAAAAAGAGGCCATGTACAAACTCGACCAAGAGATCTTCCCCCGACAGGTGGAAGCCTTGGACGAAATGGTCAAAAAGACCCACCTCCCTGAGGGAGACCGTACGATCAAGGCCGACGCTCCTCGGGCCCCCCGAGAAAGTCGCCCCCGTCGGGACAACCGGGAATCCGGCCACCGAAGTGACGGCCCCAGCCGCCCCCCAAGGCAGCACCGGGATGATCGTGACAATCGGGATAGCCGTCCACGAAGGGATGACCGTCCTCAGCGGAGTGAAAGACCACAACGGGGAGATCGTCCTCAGCGCGATAGCCGTCGCCCGGATCGCGATGATCGTCCAAGGCAAGACAACCGTCCTCGCCATGATGATCGCCCCCGACGGGACGACCGCCCAAGACGTGATGACCGCCCCCGTCAAGACCGAGATGAGCGACGCCCCCGCCGGGATGGGCGCCCAGCTCGGGACGACCGCCCCCGACGGGACGAACGACCCGCGCCCAAGCCCGCTCCAAAACCACAGAAAGCAGCTCAGGACGCGAATCCCGAGTCAAAAGAACTGACCCATGCCAAGGGCGATGCAGTTTGGACGGGCTCTGCCGGCTGGAAGCTCCCGGAATCATCCGCCCCAGCGCCCCGCACCAAACCCGAACGGGCCCCTAACCATCGCACGGGTAAACAGCCCAACGTCAAAACCAAAGATGGTGATGACGCCGGTTTCGGTGATGGCGTTTAGATAGGTGGAGATGGAGAAGGGGATGAGCCCAGAAGCACCTTACGTTTCCGTGTTCATCCCCATCTATAACGGCGGTCCATTGTTCCGCCGGGTCCTCCAATCCATCTTCGATCAAGAGGTCGATTTCTCCTTCGAAGTGGTCTGCATCGATTCCGGCTCAACGGATGAGACCTTGTCGATCTGCGAAGAGTTCCCTGTTCGCCTCACGAAAATCCCAAACACAGAATTCAACCACGGCCTTACCCGCAACCGGGGCGCCCAAGAAGCTCGGGGTGAGATTCTCATCCTCTTGGTGCAAGATGCAGTTCCTCACGGCAAGGATTGGATGGCCACCTTCGTCTCCAACTTTGCAGACCCAGAGGTGGCCGGAGCCTATTGCCACCAAATCCCCCACTCCAATTGCGGCCCGTTCTTGCGTGACCGTCTGAAAGGTTGGGTGTCTGGCCAGGGGAAACAAGTCGTGAAGCAAGTGCAGGACAACATGGACTTTGAACTGTTGCCCCCTCTCGACCGCTGGCGAACCATCGCATTTGATAATGTCTGCTCTGCTGTGCGACGCACGTTGATCCCCACCCTGCCCTTCGTAAAACGTCAATTCGGCGAAGACATCACTTGGGCCAAAAGTGCGATCTTTGCGGGACACAAAGTCGTGCAAGATCCCCGTTGCGCCGTTGAACATTCTCACAATAATTCCATCTGGTATGAATTCCGTCGCGCTTACTTAGACCATCAAAACATCCACAATCTGACGGGCCTCAGGCTCGCTGATAATTGGCACAGGATCATGGAATACACCGGCTCCTTGGCCAACCATCTCTATCAAGTGGTATGGGATGATGAAGAGAGTAATCTCTTGCAGAAGATGTGGTGGACCAGCAAAATCCCCTACTTCGCGTTTAGTCAAAATTTAGCCCAATTCATGGGGCCTACTTCAGATCGCCACAAGAAAAAGGGTGTCTGGAGCATATTGGACCGAGTCATTCGCAAAGGCATCTAACAATATCTTGGAGATGAGGCTTGTGATTGAAACCGAAAGACTGCGTATCGTCCCCTGCGACTTGAAAATCTTCGATGCCCTGGCCAAAGGAAAAGAACATTTGGGCATTCTCCTCAGCGCCCGAGTCCCAGATTCCTGGCCACTCTTCCCTGAATCCATCTCTTACTTCCACGAGCCCCTCAAGACCGACCCAGAGCTCCTGGGCTGGGGTACATGGATTGTGATAGACAAAGAATCCAACACCGTCATTGGCGAAGGGGGCTACGGCGGGAAACCCGGGGAGGAAGGCCAAGTCGAAATCGGCTATGGCATCACCCCCGAGCAAAGAGGAAAAGGACTGGCCACGGAGTTCGCTCAGGCTCTCATCACCCAAGCGTTCTCAGACAGCCGGGTCACCCGCATCGAAGCCGGCACCCTCAAGAAAGGCGACGAGGCCTTGGCCTCCATGCGCGTTCTCGAAAAATTAGGTTTCAGCAGAGCAAGAGAAACGGAATCCACCCACCGCTGGGAATTGACAAGAGGTTGAGGGCAAGCCGAAAGGGCTCGTGCTGCAAGAGCTCACAGGTTAGCGGACTCTTAGCACTCCAAGTTGAATACTGCGTCAGCAAGGTGGAAAACAGTGCAATCTATGGCTAAACAACCTCCGCCAAATTTTTCCGAATAGGACGAGGATGTCTTGCCCTATTTCGGAGCAATGCGATACCAGGGACCTCTTGATCACAGCAAAAATTTGGCGGGAAGAGGGCAAAATAAAAAAGGCGCCCCGAGGTTGGTTCTGCCAACAACGAGGCGCCAAGACTGCCAAGTTTCTCTTGATTCCCCTGAGAGAAACCGGCGTACCGATGGAGCCGGAGTGAGGGTCGGACCTGGTCATTCGACCTCCGGCTCTAGTTCTAAGCACGAGCCACTCCAGGCCCTTCGCACGATCAGCGTTACTGAGAGGAACTTCTCAATGAGAAAGACCTCACTCGCTACATCAACGCAAAACGGAGACCAAGAACCAGAAAAATGCCAAAGCTAAGGCCCAACCCCTTTGGATTCTCAAGACGACAATTCGAAGCGCATGGATGCGACGGACGCCGCGACCATAAATGCCTCGTAGAACGAGACTAAAGACAAAACAAGAAGGCAAATAAACAACCCCAAGTTGTCCTCGGGGTGGCCGGACAAACAGAGAGCAGCCTGACTCAAAGGGGGCAAGACGGTCAAACCGCGACAGAAGATGTCCGGGTTCCGGACACAGTGTACCGACTCATGGCCTTGTCGATTCCTTCAAAAGCGCAGCCAGCTCGACAACGGATGAAACCGGAGAAGAACAAGTCTTCTCGAAGCAAACATAGGCGACCGATGAAATGGAATCTGAATACGCGGTGGCAAAGTAGGGCTTCTCCTGTGAGGCTGGATCCCACCATGAAACCTTCTTGTAGGTAAATGAGAATCACTTCGCGACATCGAATAGAGCGCGACACTGGACATCTGATTTGGGACCAACAATAGTAATCACTAACGGTTCACCGGCGCATTCTGGGGA
>WFTN01000243.1 GCA_015485455.1 Planctomycetota bacterium
GAGATGTGTATAAGAGACAGCACATACATCTGGGTGTTGATACCTGCTCGCACCACGGTGAAAACACCCATGAAGACCATGCCTGAGATCATAATGGCAATGAGGAGTTCCATGAGCGTGAAGCCGCTTTGTTTGGATTGCATTGTCATGGTCATCTATCTCCCACCACCGCCGCCACCACCACCTGTCAACAAGTTTGACGGTGTGCTGTTTGTACCTGGGCGAGGCTGGCCATTGGTGTTGGCACCAGTTCCAGCTTGTCCACCGCCGAGACCTCCACCTCCGCCTGGGCCCAAGTCTGGGCCGGTCATGGCCTCGCTTTCATGAGGGTGCCGCACGTATGTGACAACACTCATGGCTTGATCGAAGTTGGCGTTACCGCTGCGAAATAGCACGGTCAAGGTGACGATGTAGCGCAATTGCCCCTGCGATTCTTCGGCTTGCCCTTCCGTTTCTGCTCCTCCCAAACCTAAGCCGGGGTCGCCAGCCGGGTCTTGCCTTGATCTGGTGGAGTTGTCCTGATCCCCTTCTTCATCGCCCGTGATGCCGCCGCTACTTCCTAAGTCGATTTCTTGGGAGTCGATGCGATAGGAGTAGTTGTAAAGGGATTCGTCAAAGAAGTAAGCCTTCTCTTCGCTGTCTGCCAGCTCAAAGTCTTCACCGAAGTTGCCTTCGACCCCATCAACATAGATGGGGTCTTTGTCTTCCGCAGGGCGGTCTAGAAGGATGTGAGACAGCTTGTATTCCATAAGCTGCTTCATCTGTCGCTTGATATTGGCGCGGGTGACGCGCCGATGGGCATCACCTAGGGACACCAACAATGGAAGAGCGGTGGTTGAAACAATGATGAGGGCCACCATGACTTCAAGAAGTGTCATGCCGGACTGAGGGTTTGTTGACTTAGTTGTCTTCATCATTGTTTTCACCTCCCATCATGTCGAAGTCTTCTTCCCTGGGGGTATAGAATTCAACGTAGCCTCGCTTGACGGTTACCTGACCGGTGATTTCTTCCACTTCTAAAGACAGCTCCAACTCACCATTGGCGGTACTGAAGTGAATGATATGGGGAGGGATCGTGCCGTCCGTTCGGAATTGAAGCCAGTAGTCTTCGGTGAATGTGTCGTTCCCTTGAGGACCTGGGGCTTGAATATCCTTGATGAAAACCGAGGACTGAAGATCGGACCAAGCTTTGCGGTCGATTTTCTCCTCGATGAAATCTCGGTCGAGGAGTTCCGACTCTCCGTCCCGGGAAACCTGGACGAAGCGACCCATGCGGTCTTTGGTGGGGTAGATCTGTCGGCGCCACTTGCCTTTGACGATATCGAACTCCAAGAAGCAGTCTCGCCGTTCTTTCACTGCAAAGGCTCGGAGCTCACGGTAGACTCCTACCATTTCTCGTACGGCAGTTGATAATTCTTGTTCTTCGGTCACGCCACTGAAAGCGACCACCGACCAACCTGTTCCGATTCCTAAAATGGCAACAACGACAAGAAGTTCCACCAAGGTGAAACCTCCTGCGAGAGGTGTTCGCATCTCTGTTGTTGTGCCGATCATCTTCATCAGGAGTCGTCTTGTTCGCTCAGTTTACCGTTTCTACCCAGATCATCTTCGGTGTCTTCTTGTTTGTCCGGCCCTTTGGAGATGACCGAATAATTGCCGTCGTCATCTTTGAGCACAACGAATTCTTCGCCCCAAGGATCTTTGATGTCTTTCCGCTTCTTGATCTTCTTTTTGTCAAGCATCTCATCCCACATGTCGTCCGGGTCAATGTCGCCCTCCCGGATGGTGAAGCTGTCGATGGCCTTTTCCAGGTCAGCGCATTTGACGGCGGCCAAATCTAATTTGGCATCCTTGCCGAATTGACGAAATGCGACGGCACCGATGCCTCCAAGGAGCCCCAGAATGACTACCACAACCATAAGTTCGACAAGGGTAAAACCACTTTGACGATCGTGCTTTTGAACGTTCATATTTCTCTCGAATCACTTGCCTTTGAGAAAGGCATCCGTTTTCGCTTCGGCAATCTCCAAGATGATTGAGTACAACTTGGAATGCTGAGGCACCATTATAGACGCAAAATTTGGCAAATCCTTCCGCAAAGGATTAGTTCATGCCGCTCATTTGGATCATGGGTTGCACAATCGAGATGACGATGAAGCCAACAACGACTGCAAGTGCAACAATAATAAGAGGTTCCATCAATGATGTCATCTTTTGGGTGGCGATGTCGACTTCTTCGTCGTAGGCCTCTGCCACTTTGAAAAGAATCTCTTCCAATTGACCGGATTGCTCACCGGTAGCGATCATATAACCAACCATGGGAGGAAAGATGCCGGTCTTGGCCAAAGGGGTGGAGATATCCGAGCCTTCAACGATGGACTCGTGGATGTCGCCGACGGCATTGGCCAGTATTCGGTTTTGAATGACTTCTTGCACAATTTTCAGGGCATTGAGTACAGGAAGACCCGATGCCAAGAGGGTTGCCATGGTGGTGGCGAATCGTGAAATCGCTTGTTTACGCATCAACATGCCAAAAATCGGCATGCGAAGGAGCATCTTGTGCCACTTCTCAATCCCTTTCTCCGTGCGTGTCCACGCTTTGAAGGAGAAGAAGATCGCGGCGAAGAAACCAATGAGGAGCCACCAATAATTGATCAAGAAGTCGGAGGTTGCGATGAGGAGCTCGGTTGTTGGGGGCAGGGCAGCCTCCGATTCCCGGAAGATTTCTTCGATTTTCGGGACGACAACGGTGAGCAAGATACTGACCACGATGATACCAACGCCAACCATGACCGCCGGGTAAGCCATGGCCGCCCCGACTTTATTGCGCATCTTATTCTGCTTTTGCATGTAGTCGGCCAAGCGAATCATAATGGCATCTAAGTTGCCGGAGGCTTCACCGGCCTTGATCATGTTGATGTATAGGTTGGAGAAGAAAGCGGGGTGGTTGCCTACGGCTTCGCCGATGGTCTGGCCTTGGGTGACTTTCTCCCTTACATCGCGAAACACTTGCTCAATGTCACGGCTTTCTACCTGATCGATGAGGGCTTTGAGAGCCTCAACAACAGGGATACCGGCGTTCAGGAGGGTGGCGAACTGCCGGGTGACAATGGATAGCTCCGTGATTGCACCGCGGCGCAAGCGAATCTTTTTCTTTTTCTTGTCCGTACCTTTAGAATCGTTGAGTTCTTCAATTTCGTAGACATGAACCCGGTCCTGGCGCAACTTTGTTCTTGCCGCCGCGGGCGTGTCTGCGTCGACAATACCCACACGGCTATTGCCCGATTCGTCATAGGCTCGATATTCAAAAATCGGCATGGATTACTCGATGTCCATTTGAGTCACGCGGATAATCTCCGCCATGGTGGTGAGACCTAACTTAACTTTTTCGACACCATCTTGCCGCAGAGTTCGCATGCCAGCCTTAATGGCCGCCCGCTTGACTTCTGTGGCGTTGGCTCGCTCGATGATGAGAACCTTGATCTCCTCATTGATTGGAAGCATTTCGTAGATCGCCACACGGCCTTGATAGCCCGTGTTGTAGCACATGTCGCAGCCTCGCCCGCGGGGGAGAAGGCCTTCTGGGAGCATGTCTTGACTCAACCGCAATTCACCCATTTCCTTGGCATCGGCCTCCGTGGGCTCATAAAGCTCTTTACAGTCAGGGCAGATGCGACGAACAAGTCGCTGAGCGATAATCATGACCAAAGATGAAGCCACCAAGAATGGCTCAATGCCAATGTCAACCATACGGGTCACAGCACCGGGGGCATCATTGGTATGTAGAGTAGAGAAAACCAAGTGACCGGTGAGAGCCGCTTGAATTGAAATGCGAGCAGTCTCCTCATCACGCACCTCGCCCACCATCATGATGTCCGGGTCTTGACGCAAAAGAGAACGAAGACCGGCGGCGAAAGTGAGTCCCTTTTTCTCAGCAACTTGGATCTGGCTGATAGTTGAAAGATGATACTCGATGGGGTCTTCAATGGTGATGACATTCTTCTCGGTGGAATCGATACCGGAGAGAACGGCGTAGAGTGTGGTTGACTTACCTGATCCCGTTGGCCCGGTCACGAAGACAATGCCATGACTCAGGTGGAGCATCTTTTCCATGTACTCCCGCTGCTTCACATCGAAGCCCAATTCGTCGAGTTTGAAGACTCCTGAGCTTTTGTCGAGCAAACGCATAACAATACGCTCGCCAAAGTTGGTGGGCACCGACGAAATACGAACATCGACCTCGGAATCACCAATCTTGATGCTGGCCCGACCATCCTGGGGAATACGGCGCTCGGCGATGTCCATCTTGCCCATGACCTTGACCCGGGAAACGATGGCTTCCTGTACGCTCTTGGGCGGTGATTCCATGTCGTAGAGGATGCCGTCAATGCGATAACGAATTTGCACCTTGTCTTCGAATGGTTGGATGTGGACATCGGAAGCGCGCATCTTCAGAGCTTGGAAGAGGATCATATTGACCAAGCGAATGATGGGCGCACGGTTGGCGACGTTGAGGAGATCTTCTGACTCCGAAACCATCGATGCAATTTCGTCGTAATCTTGGCCCTCTAAGTCGTCGATGACTTCATCGACAACCTCGTTCTTGCCCCGGTAAGCCCGGTTGATCAGGTTGGTGATCTCATTGCGGGGGGCAACAATTGCATCGACCTCTAAATTGAGCATCGAAGCCATGTCGTCAATGGGATAAATGTCGAGTGGGTTGCAAGT
>WFTN01000244.1 GCA_015485455.1 Planctomycetota bacterium
CATGGGAATTCCTCTTGGTCTTCACGACGATGCTTGGACTAGTATAGCTCGCCTCGTGCGCCTGTCATGAAAGACTGACAGCGATCGCCATCGTTGATCGTCCATGGTTGAAAATCATTTTTCGCTGTCGAAGCGCCTGCGCCATCTCAGTGCTAGGCCCACCAAACCGATGAGCATCGGCACCTCAACCAAAGGGCCGATAATCGCTGCGAAAGCAACATCAGAGTGAATGCCAAAAACTCCAACAGAAACGGCGATGGCTAGTTCGAAGTTGTTGCTGGCTGCGGTAAACGCGATGGTTGCGGTTTTCGGGTAGTCTGCACCAAGTTTCCTGCCGAGCCAGAAGGACACGATGAACATGACAAGGAAATAGATCCCGAGAGGGAGGGCAATGCGTAAGACATCAAACGGTAGCTCGACGATGGCACCACCTTTGAGTGAGAACATTGTGACAATTGTAAACAACAAAGCGATGAGTGTTAGGGGCGAGATCTTGGGAATGAAGTGGTTTTCGTACCAATGGTGCCCCTTTGACTTGACAAGGGTAAAACGCGTGAAGATCCCTGCAGCGAAGGGAATGCCAAGATAAATGAAGACACTCGTGGCGATGTCCGCGATGGCAACATCGACGGTCGCACTTGCAAATCCAAAGATGGGTGGTAACACCGTCACAAAAAACCAGGCGTAGGCCGAGAAAAGAAGCATTTGAAATATTGAGTTCAACGCCACCAAACCAGCAGCGTACTCGGGATCTCCACCTGCCAGATCGTTCCAAACGATGACCATGGCAATACAGCGCGCCAAACCGATGATGATCAGTCCGATTCGATATTCTGGGTGGCTGGGCAGTAGGAGCAAGGCGAGCCCAAACATCAGGATTGGGCCAAGGAACCAATTGAGAAACAAGGAGGCGGAAAGTACTTTGCCGTCGCGTAAGACGTTGGAGAGTTTGTCGTATCGTACTTTTGCTAGGGGTGGATACATCATCAAGATGAGGCCAGCGGCAATGGGGATGTTTGTCGACCCGACGCTGAGACGCCCGATCATCTCACCCATACCCTCGATGAAATGGCCCAAGGTGACGCCAAGAATCATCGCTAAGATGATCCACAGGCTCAGATACCGATCGAGGAATGAAAGGCGGCCTTGCGCATTCTCGAAGGAGCTTGAGTCTTTCATTTTAGCCTTCCTGCTTTTTGTGAAGCGGCCGAAGCATAAGACTATATAACAAAAAATGAATATATTAAAACCCCTTCGATTGGGGATAAATTGCCACCCATTTTTGGCTTGCAGAACGCAGGGCACCAATGTCATGAAGGAGGAAGGTTCATCTTTCCCCAATAGATGATCGTTCTTCGAGGGAGTTAACGGTCGCATGGTGTAGCTGTGTGCAATCAATCGGCCGACTCTATCAGGCGAGGTGCAATTGGGATACCATCTTCCCATGGTCGACACGAAGATTGGAAAACTTGCTAGGGCCTGAAAATCCTTCTTCGCGACCAGGGCTTTATTGGTGAATCACTATTGGAGGGGGAATGTTCCCTCTGTGGGAGGAAATGATGAAGAAGAATCTAACGATGATCCCAGCTATTCTGGCCGTGACGATTGTGGGTGCCCTATGCAGTTGTGGCGAGGGGCCGGCAGATCAGCAAGAAGGGTTGTTGGTATCGTCGGATAGACCTGGCCATGATCAACAGGAGGCCCAACCCATGGCATCAAGAGAGACGGAAGTTACTTTCTACGTGGGTGGTTTGATGAAAACAGAATCTGGCGCCACCTGACTTGGCTGACCCAATAAGGTCGACGAATCCCTGGAAGGGATTCACCCATCCGTGAAGACGTCATGGAATTATGACGCCGATCAAATCACAATCACTTTCGATGCGAGTGTCGTTCAGTCATCCATTCTCAAGAAGAAAATCGAAGAGCTTGGATATGAAGCCAAAGCAGCCGAAAAAGTTCCAGGAAAACGGGCGCCAACAAAGCGCATGTCTTTAGAAAAATCGATTCCAAGCGACTTGCAAGCTGCCCTCGCTCGTGCAGAGAAAGACAATCACCTCGTTGTCGTTGACTTCTGGGCCACCTGGTGTGCTCCCTGCATCAAACTCAAGAAGACGACCCTTCAAAATCCACTGGTGACACAACTTTTGGAGGGGGTTGAGCTGGTGTTTGTTGACCTGGATCAGCATCCTGAGCTTGGCAAATTGTGGGGCGTGCATTCCGTTCCAGACGTCTTGTTTATTGATAGCCGAGGCCGAGTCTTTGATCGACTTAAGAGCTACGAGGCTCCTGGCCCCTTCGGGAAACGTCTCGAGGCTGCTATTGCCGAACACAGTAGAACTTCGGAGAAATGAACGGAATTTCGAATGAATGGGTAGAACGAGCATTCCATGATGGTGATAGCGCTTAATAGGGTGCCACATTCGTATATCGTCCGTGTGATGCCTCAAGAGTAGTTGAACATGGAGGCTCGGCCTGGAGATTGATATTGAGGACAGAGAGGGGGCCTTGTGGTCCATTTCGGAGTTCGGAAGAGGGTGAAGATGATCCACAAACGGGTGTAAAACATCTCAACTTCTGCAGAGAATCACCAACGCTCCAGCCGAGAGCTCCAATGGCCGGATGCGATCATTGAAACAATCAGTTCTGGGATTTCGACCTTTGCCAACTGCCGGCTGAGAATCCCGCTCCTCTCTGGGGTCTTCGATTACTTTCTTGAATCACAGAGCCATGATAATCCGTGAAGAATCTCGATCCCTAAGGCATGAATGAAGAATTGCTCATGTACAGGAAAAGACGAAGGTTGTCATCTATAGGGCAAATTGAGCCAGCACGGTGTTGAGATAGTGGGAATTGCCTGACACCGTGCAGGAGAGAATCATGACTCTTGTGTTGGTTTGCTTGTCGTCGAGAGGCCGTAACCAAAGCGTCGTCGCATGCTTTCGATCAAGTGAAAGAGTACCGGCACCACAAGAAGCGTCAAGAAAGTACCGGCAATCAGCCCGCCAATAGCGACAACCGCCAGGGGTGAAAGCCTTTCAATACCAGCCGCCCATTCTAGGGCAATAGGAACCATGCCCACGACGGATGCACCTGCCGTCATAAGAATTGGACGGGTTCGCACTTTCACCGCAGCGAGAATCGCGTCCCGCAATGACTGGCCCTGTTCAATTCCCAGTTTGGCAAAATCTACCAGGAGGATGCCGTTGTTGACCACAATCCCCATGAGAAGAATGAAACCCATGAATGAAGGTAGACAACCGTGCTTATCTGCGGCCAGCATAGCCCAGGCCGCACCAATCAGAGCCAGGGGCAGCGTCCCCATGAT
>WFTN01000245.1 GCA_015485455.1 Planctomycetota bacterium
CCCGCACTACACCCGCCCGGTGGAGTTTCGGGGGATGACTGTTCCTGAGATTCTCAGGAGCGGGGACCATGCCCGCATCGCGGCATGGCGCCAGCAAAAAGCCCTCGAATTGACTCAAGAGCGCAGGCCGGATTTGTTGGACGATCAAAATCGCCCCAACTGATGAAACGAACATAAACGACTTGGGCCTTAAAGCCAGCGAGACGAACGATGGATAAGTTCAGCGAAGTAGAAAAACAATGGATGAAAGACGAAATTCCCTCTTTTGAGATTGGGGATACCGTCGATGTGGCAGTAAAGATTCGTGAAGGCGGCAAAGAGCGCGTTCAGATCTTTAACGGAACAGTGATCGCTCGCCGTGGCCGGGGCCCAGCAGAAGCCATCACGGTCCGTCGTATCGTCCAAGGCGAAGGAGTGGAGCGCGTCTTCCCCCTTCATTCACCAAAGATCGAGACGATCAACGTTGTTCGTCATGGTGACGTACGCCGCGCCAAGCTTTATTATCTCCGTGATCGTGTCGGCAAAGCCACCCGTGTTCGGGAAAAGCTGGACACAGCGAAAAAGAGAAAATAAGAAACAAGGTGGGCGCCTCACGTGGGGCGTCCATGACATTTACCGCCCGAGGCCCAAGAATTTTGGCCGCCTCGGTCTTTTCATTTTCTTAGACCTATAGGTTTAGGGAGCCCGACTGTGACCTCCAATCTGTTCACGCGCTATCTTGTTATCTTCGGCGCCATCATTCTTTCTCTGGCTTGCATTGCCGGAAACTGGCCTGTCAGCTTAGGTATTGACCTGAGAGGTGGCAGTGTTCTGACCTACCGAATCGAGAAAATCTCCGGCGGTAGCAATCTCGACACCGAAGCCGAAAAAGACCAAGCTATTGAGGACACTCTCGATGTCATTTCGAGACGAATCAATAAAGAAGGTGTCAAAGATATCTCTGTTCGTCGTGAAGGCGACTACATCGTCATCACCTTGCCAGAATTCACTGATCAGCAAACAGCCAATATCCGTAAGCGCATGACGCAAATGGGTCGTTTGGAAATGCCGATTCAGGCGGCGAGCGGCGACAAGAACCGTGATGGCGTTTTCTTCAACCCCACAGAGTTCGAAAAGAAACGTCAAGAAGAGAAGGCAGCATTCAAAGCTCCCGCTGATTTCCGTTGGATACCTGTCCTTCCGGAAGCCAAAAAAGATGAAAGCGAAAAGGCCTACGAAAAACGCCTGGCTGCATTCCGGGACATCGCGAAGAAAGAACCATGGAAGCTGGAAACTGCCAAAGGCGAAGGCCAATGGTACTTCTATGACCCCGATTACTGGGGCGACGACGTTGAGACACCCGGCTTCACCGGTGCCGACATCATCAACCCCATCCGGAGCACAAAGGACGGCGGTCGTGCAGTTTCCTACAACGTCCGTTTGAGTCGTCAAAATGCATTGGGTTCCTACTCCACACGCTACAAAAATCGTCAAATGGCCATGGTGCTCAATGACGAGGTTTGGAGTTCAGCGAATATTGGCAGCCGCCTGACCGACAACGTTCAAATCAGTCGCGGTGGTGGTGGTTACTCAGAAAAAGATCAGAATTGGCTTTTGAGCTGCTTGCAAGCTGGCTCCCTCAAACTGAAGCCAGTCTTGGAGTCTCAAGAGCAAGTAGGCGCCACTTTGGGCGCAACTGCTATCCAACGTGGTGAGTTGGCCTTTGCCATCGGCGGCATCTTGGTCTTTGCTATCATGGTCTACTTCTACAGCATATCAGGAATCCTGGCGATCATCGCCCTTCTGTTTAACTTCCTCTTTGTCTTCGCCATTCTCATGCTCTTGCAGTCGTCCCTGACCTTGCCAGGCATTGCTGGTTTGGTCTTGACTGTTGGTATGGCTGTTGACGCCAACATCCTCATTTTCGAGCGCATTCGCGAAGAGTTGGACAAAGGGAAACGTCTTATTCACGCGGCCAAAAACGGTTTTGACCGGGCCTTCATCACCATCTTTGATGCCAACCTGACAACCTTCATTGTGGCTGCCTTCCTGGTTTACTATGGCAAGGGCCCGATCAAAGGATTCGGCTACACCCTGATGACGGGTATCGTCTGCTCGATGTTCGCTGGCCTTTACATCACCAGAACTCTTCTGGGAACAGCCATTTCCAAAGGTTGGCTCAAAGAGCTCAAGATGCGCCGCATGATCGAGAAGCCCAATTTCGCCTTTTTGGCGAAATCAGGCATGGCCATGAGAATCTCCGGCGTTGTCATCGTTCTGGGCTTGGCCGCATTCATTTTTACCGATGACAGCAAATACGGTTTGGACTTCAACGGCGGAACTTCCATCCGCATGAACTTCAAGAAGCCCGTCGTCGATTCGGATATCAAGACAGCCATTGCTTCGATCAAAGGCGAGGATGGCAAGACCAAGTACAACACGGTCGAAGCCAACTCTATCTCTCCAGTTGACGGCAAGAGCCGTGTCATTGACATTCGCTTGGACTTCATTGCTGAAACAAAGTCAAGCGATGATAAAATGGAAGATGGCGCTGACGGTTACGAAGTCGTTCGTAAAGAACTCCTGACGGAGTTCGGCGATCTCCTCGAGTCCAAGCCGCTCACCGATGTTTCCTATGATTCTGCTGACGGCATTTGGTCTTCTGTCATTCATATGAGTGCCAAACCCAAGAACACGGAGGCCCTCAAAGCCACATTGGAAACCGCCGGCCTGAAGGATCCAAAGCTCACTCAAGCCGACACTGAAGGGCTCTTGTGGCGGGTCACTGCCGCCATGACAGCGGAAGCTGCCCGCACCATCGAGACGAGTGTCCTGAATGGCCTTTTGGCCAACGAGGAACTTAAGTTAACACGTCCCTTCCCCCGTGCTCGCTTTGTCGGCCCTGCGGTTGTTTCCGGCCTCAAGGCTGCGGCCTTCAAGGCTATGATCGTGTCTCTTCTCTTTATCTTGGGTTACATCTGGTTCCGCTTTAAGGAAATCAAGTACGGCGTTGCCGCATCTGCTGCCCTCGTCCATGACGTCTTGATTTCATTGGGGATCGTGGTGGTTGCGAACATGACTGGTTTGGTGCAAGTACCCATCTCACTGAATGTGGTGGCTGCGTTCTTGACGATTATCGGTTATTCCCTCAATGACACCATTGTGGTCTTTGACCGTATTCGAGAAAACCTGGGCAACACCCGAGGCACATTTGAAGAAGTTGTCAATCGCAGTGTTAACCAAACTTTGAGTCGAACGATTCTGACTTCGATCACCACCTTTGGTGTCATCGTTTCGATCTTCTTGGCCAACTATGGTTTAGAAAGTCCTTTGGAAGGCCTTTCCTTCACCCTCATGATTGGTGTTCTTGTTGGTACTTACTCCTCAATCTTCATTGCCAGCCCAGTCCTTGTTTGGGCCCATAAGCGTGATGAAGCCAAGCAGGCCGTCGCCAAGAAAACGTCCTAAGCGACTGAATCCTTCAAATTGAATCGAATAGAGGCGCTCCTGACCGGGAGCGTCTCTATTCATTTCCCCTTCTTCTTAGTGTAAAGTCAGGCCATGGGAAAAATCGGATGTGCGCTCATTGGTTTTGCTGTTTTCTTCCTGTTCACTTTCATAGCCGACCAGGTCTTCTTCCGTGATCGTCAAGATGCTCACAACGTCGAAAACTTTGAATCAGAAGATTACCCGGAAGTAGAGGAGGGAGATCCCCGTCTTTCAGACCCAGAACTCTACGCCCCCTCTATTGCCGATGATATTTCCAGCGAACGCTTCATGCTCAGCATTGAAGAAACAAGACTGGCGGAAACAGGGAAAGACTACGAGTACGTCATCAAGGAGGGCGACACCATTGATGAACTGGCCCGCAAGTACCTAGGAAGTCACAATCTCAAAAGCATCCTCTATCAGACAAATTCTGAGCTTTCCCCAGGAGCCCAACTCCCCATCGGCACCAAGATCATCATTCCGTTTCGAGAACGAATTCCTTAGTTCCTCTCCTCAACCCTAGTCTGAAGTCTAAGTCGCATCCTGGCTTGGGGTCAATCAATGAACTATGATTGCTCAACAAGGGGAGCCACCATGAGTCGCAGTCACGTCATCTACTTAGACAACAATGCCACAACAGCCATTGACCCCCGGGTCTTGGAAGCCATGATGCCTTATCTCAGCGGTTCATTCGGCAACGCCGCCAGCCGCACCCACGCCTACGGTTGGGAAGCTGAGAAGGCCGTCGCCAAGAGTCGGCGCCAAGTGGCTAATTTGATCCAAGCGCGGGCCGCAGAAATCGTCTGGACCAGCGGCGCGACAGAATCGACCAATTTGGCTCTCAAGGGCTCCATTGAGGGCAATGCTCTGAGTCACAATCACATTGTCACCTTAGCAACGGAGCACAAAGCAACCCTCGACACCATTGCTTTCCTAAAGAAATCTAGGCACCGCGCCACCATCTTACCCGTCGAACTCGATGGCCTGATCGACCTTAAGAGACTTGAAGAGGCCCTCAGTGATGACTGCGGACTTTTGTCCGTCATGATGGTCAACAACGAAACCGGTGTCATCCAGCCCGTGGCAGAAATCGGAGCTCTTTGCGCCAAGCACAACGTGCTATTTCACTGCGATGCAGCGCAATCTTTTGGCAAGCTTCCCATCGATGTGAGCGCCATGGGTATTCATCTTCTCAGCGTTTCGGGACACAAGATCTTCGGTCCGAAGGGTGTGGGCTTCTTGTATGTCCGTCAACGACAACCTCAGGTTCGGGTGGTTGAGCAAATCCACGGTGGTGGCCACGAGCAAGGACGACGCTCTGGAACTCTCAATGTTCCAGGTATCGTCGGCATAGGAGAGGCCGCGGCTCTTGCCAGTCAAGAGATGGATCAAGACCGTGAACGCATCAAGATTCTGCGCGACAAGTTGTTGAATGGCCTTCAGGAAGAAATTGAAGGTATCACCATCAATGGATCCCTCACGTCGCGCATCGAAAGCAACCTCAACATCAGTTTTCCCAATCTGGAAAGTGAAGCTCTTCTCATGGCTTTGCCCGAATTCGCATTAAGCACGGGGAGTGCTTGCACCTCCACCAGCGTCGAACCCAGTTACGTTCTCACCGCCATGGGGATCTCAGCCTCTCAAGCCTTGGGAGCTGTTCGTTTCGGTCTTGGGCGCTACACCACAGAAGAAG
>WFTN01000246.1 GCA_015485455.1 Planctomycetota bacterium
ATTTACGGGTTGGGGTTCATGCTCACCATCACCCAAGAAATCCCAGCGATTGCCAGAGAAACGGACATCCGCCCCGTGGGCATCGTCCTCGGCATTCACGGTTTAACACCTTTCATGAAGATGCTCTTCATGACCTTCTTTGGCCGGCTCATGGATCGAGCAGGAGTTGCTAGAACTGCGGCGCTTTCCTTTCTTCTGTTGGCGGCTTATCCCCTGGCTGTTTGGGCCGCTGTCAGCGCTTCAAGCATTGCGATCTGGTTTATGGCCCGTTGCCTCTTCGGCATGGCCATGGCTGGTGTTGATGTTTGCTGGTCTCTCGGACCTGTCATGTTTGGTGGAGCGGAAAAAGCAGCCCGTTACAGTGCGGCCCACATTTTCGCTGTTGGGATCCGAGCGGCGATCGTTCCGGTGCTGGGTTACTTCATCCACCAGCACATCGGCAGCTATACCTATGCCCTGGCGGCAAGCGTTCTTGTCTTTGCTGCTGGGTACATGCTAAGGCAGCAATCCAGAGCAACGAGCGTTATTGCTTCCGAACCTCAATGACAGCACTGCCTACAACTTCGTTATCCAAGTCTGTCCACGAGATGATGGCTCGTTTCCCGTCACTGGCCAAAGTCGGAAAGCCACTCCTCCTAGAATCGACGACATCAGCCACCTTGATCGCTTCATCGACTTTGCCGTCTTGAGTGATCAAGCACGCTTTGAGAGCAAGCTTGTCGTTTTCGAGAACGTCAAACCACGCCACAACAGCGCTGCCGTCCTCCAAGCAAGTTCCAGCCAACCTACCAATATTCGTGCCTTGGTCGATCACGATGGGCTCAGAAAAAGAGACTCCCTGGTCTTGAGACCGAGCAAATTTGATGACCGGCTGATGATTTTCGTCTTGGGTAAACCAAAGGACCGCTAACTGCGATCCCCGCGCCATGAGCACGGGACCGTTAACCGGTCAGCCAGGCATCTTCCAGTTGTCTGGATAGATGATTCTTGGCTTGCTCCACTTTTCACCATCGAAACGACTTAAAGAGATGTCTCTGATCTCACCGTCTTTTCGATCGCGATAAACAAGCACCGGAGTTCCCCCCACCAAGGCTGCGGAAGTTGAGCAGCATTCACAGGTACGATCGTCAATGCGCACCTCGTCTTCCATTCGTCCTTTGGCGTTAAACCGGACGCTCCACAGCTCCATAAAACCCGTTGTTGCATGAGCCCGCGAATCCAACCACGCGGCCCGATAAGTTCCAGCACCTTCAGGCAGGATAGAAACGAAACCGTGTTCACTGCTCTCAATCTCGGAATGAAGCCAAAACGGTTTACTCCAATTCGCCCCACCATCGGAAGAAACCGCAGCGCGCACGCTATAACCCATGCCTTTGTCATTCTCCACCAACCAATGAGCCGCCATGTTATTTGAAACGCCCCCGACAACGGACGGAAAGTCCGCCCAGTTGAGCATCAAGTTATCACCTTCAGCCACAGTGACAGGAGTTGTCCACTTGTCGTCTTCCAAGAAGGCAAGTTTGAAGATAGCCCCTCTATCGCCGACTTCCTCCACCCAACTCATGTGTACCCGGCCATTCGGACCTACACCCACCCTTGACAAATGGCTCTTGGGCCCCGCGATCTTGGCCAAGGGTGAAACCGACAAAAACACAGTTTGAGGCCCATCTTCTGGAGGTGAATCCTGCTTTTCCGAGCACCCATTCAAGAAGAAGAGGCACACAAGCAAAACAAGATTCGTCGTTGGATTAAGTTGGATTGTTTGCATAGGCCGACTGTAGAGGTTCTCATGACCAAAGCAAGTAGTAGCATAACTTCAACTCATGCGATTGATGGCAGCCGAGTTCCTGGAAACGCTTCCGCAGGGTAACAAAAGTCGTGGTTTCCATTTTCGTCGTTGGAGGTAGGCACTCTGGCCGTTTCATTCACAAACTCACGATTTGGGCTTGAATAGCCGATTATCGGCGTTATTCGGCATTCGGCACGTTTCGGCACAACCATTGCGTATTCCCCGACGATGAGACTTGAGCTTGGCAGTCCTGAGAGCGGATCAATATCACCCGACACGCTCCAAAATTTGGAATCCAAAATCGAGTGTTCATGAACTTCATGTGGTGATCTCCGACTGAGGAGACGCGGCGAGCCGAATTGTGGGCATCTACCAAGGCGAAAGAGCCCGCAATCAATCACTGACAGTTCATGAGTTTATTAGGGGAAGACATGTTTATTCTAAAACTAAGACGAGCCATCATGGTCGGCATCATCGGGCTTGGCCTTGCTGCCCAAGCAGATGCACAACTCATGGCAACCTATTTGTTCACCGGCAGCAGCGCTGGGTCTGATTTCGGAGAAGATGTGGACAGTGCAGGAGATGTCAACGGCGACGGTTTTGATGACGTCATCATTGGATCTTCCGGAGACGACACGTCATTCGTCAACGCTGGTAAAGCCGTGGTCTATTCCGGTTTCGATGGCAGTGTTCTTCACACCTTCCTGGGAGCCGCCTCAGGCTCCTACTTAGGATACGCCGTCAGTGGTGCCGACGACATCAATGGGGATGGATTTGACGATGTGATGGTGAGCGACTATCCCGCAGGTGCATCGGCGACCCCCGGTCGGGTCACCATTTACTCCGGATTCGACGGTAGCGTCTTAGCAGCTCACTTTGGAACCATGACAGGTGAAGTGTTCGGCTATGCCATCGCAAGGGCTGGCGACGTTGACAACGACGGCGCCCCTGACATCATCGTTGGTGCACCGTTCAATGCCCTTTTGGGTTTCTACACAGGCCGTGCCTATGTCATATCCGGAGCCACCGGGCTCACCCTCTACACGTTTACTGGCGTTGCTCCCGGCGGTTACTTAGGTCGGTCTGTGGACGGAGCTGGTGACGTCAACGGGGATGGGTTCGACGATGTCATCGTTGGCTCGCCTGTTGCGATGAATGCAGCTGGCACCCTAACAGGCAACGCACAGATCTTCTCTGGCATTGACGGCAGCCTTATCAAGAAGATTGACGGGCCCGGCGCCAGCGGTCGTTTCGGACACTCCGTCAGTAGTGCCGGTGACATCGACCAGGATGGATATTCTGACTACATCATCGGTTCTCCGTTCTTCGGCCAATTCCCCCTTAATAGGAGGGGAGCGGCCTACGTCTATTCCGGACAAACAGGACAACTCCTCCACACCATCATGGGCGCAAACTCCTCAGATAATTTGGGTGAAGACGTCAGCGACTGCGGCGACGTGGACGGTGATGGATTTCCAGACTTCGTGATCGTTAAGGCCGCCCAGTTTAGCGGCGCCCAACCCGAAGCCCTTCTCTACTCTGGGAAGTCAATCAGTCTTTTGGTTTCTCTCACTGGGACTCCTGGCACAGGAACGAATGTCGTTGTCAACGGAGCAGGTGACGTCAATGGCGACGGATTTGATGATCTTGTTGTTGGTCGGCCCACCCATTTGGGCACAGGCACTGCTCGTACCCTCGTGGCCCAGACTCTAGCCGTTCTGAATTATTCTGACGATGATCGAAGCACAGGACTTCATCTGGAATGGAATCCCTTATCAGGCAATATCAACAGCCTTTCGGGAAGCCTTGTGGGAAGTGGGGCCACCCCCAATGCCCTTGGGTTCTATGGTGTGAGCTTGGCACCGGCAGAGCTCCAGATCTTCGGTTTCCCCTTGCTTATTGCAGTGGACCAGACCCTCAATCTCATCGAAACCGGAACCTTCACCTTTGATGCCATGGGTTCTTTTGTCGCTCCCAACATCAGCCGCCAACATCCGACGATTGTCGGTTCACTCATCCATGTTCAGTGGTTTGAGGTCAGCCCCAACTTGGCGAGTTCGAATGGCATTCGTTTGACCATGGAAATGTAGAGTTTATCTTCTCGACTTAAGAGCGCTGTCCACCATCAGGACAGCGCTCTTGTTCTCTCATTTGGCGAAATTCACTTGAGCTAACAGGATTCTTGCTCACCGGAGATCAACACCGAACGACCATCTTCACAACCGTTTATCCTGGAGTTTCCCCGATAAAATCGCGAATTCCGGCAAAGGTATTGGTCCAACCGATCTTACATCCCTCATAGAATTCGTCGGCCACAGGGTTTTCAGGAAATCCATCTTGGGTCACCCGCAGAGAAGAAGATCCCTTGGCGACAGGCGAGACCAAAAACTCTGTGATGAAGTCGGCGTCAAAGGGCAATTCTCCCCCTTTGACAAAATACTTGTAGTCACTGAAGACCAAACGACGAGGCGGTTCAAATTCTCGAATGGTCGCAATGGAGATGTAATCAGGATCGTCCACCGATTCACCCCAAGTGACGGCCCAAGTCCCTCCGGCTTGTGGCAACACGATAGCACTCTTGGCCTGCCACCATTGGCAAATTGAGGAAGGCGTATGCAAAAGCTCAAACAAGGTTTCTACATCAACAGGAAATTCTTCTTCGTGTATGTGTTTTCTCGTGTTCAATCCTTGGGTCCAAACAGCGATTTTATGAGATCAATGAATAGTCATTCGGCGGATTAAAGATGACAGTGAAGGCCGGGCGTAACCCGAAGCTATTTGTTGCTGTTCATGGCGTCTTTAAGTTGACGCCACATCCTATTCGCTTTCCTGTTGCTTGAACTCGACCGAAGACTTACGAATGATATTTTTTCGAAATGGGCTCCGTGATAGGCATCTACAATAGCAATGACCCGGCCATGGGGAACTCCCCGGTCAGATTCGATGCGTCCCATCAACTGAGGGTTCGTTTGGTGAATCGCCCCAAGCTGCTTTGCCAAGACTTCTTTTCTCTCGTCAAAGTTTGCCCCAGACACTTTCGCGCCATTCAGGAAAATCGCCGTATCTTGCTTGGCCAGCCCATCCCCCACCTTGCTGCCCTTAATTTGAAGAAGTTTGACAGATGTGAAACGATCAGACATACCTTCGGTGACTTTTGCTTGAACAGATGCGTCATCTTCCTTTGTTTCCCCATTGGGATTCTCCTCCGCCAACTCTTCGCTCACCGCATCCGAAGAGATTTCAACAGGAAGATCGGCATTGATCGGTTTGGAATGTCCACCAGCCTGGTCCAAGGATGACAATTCGATCTTATAAATAGCGACATCCGGTGCCGCACACATTTGCAAAATCGCCTTAACGTAGTCGAACGTCTGGGCCGGATCACAACGGATCAAGACCTGGCGAGTGGAGAGATAGGGTCGTTCGCGATCGCGGAAGTCGACGTTGCTCACACCGTTGTCTTTCAAGACTTCTCTAAGTCCCACGAAATCCATGGCAGTGCCATCCACGATCATTTGGTCACCTGGAGGTGCAGTAATGGTAATCACCAGTTGATCTGTTGAGGATTCCATCGTTTTGCTGGGCCGGGTGGTTGATAGAGCCTTCTCTTCGGAGATTCCGGAACTATCCCTCGCTGCAGCCTCATCGTTGCCAGTTTTAGGAGCCGAGCAGGCAGAAAGAACCCCGAAGAACACTGCTATGATCAGCCCTGGCCTCATTACAAACTCGAAATGTTTCATGCTTTCCTCTTCTTTCATGACTAAAGGGGCAACTCAAATCTCGTCGTTGCGCCGCAACTTGGAGAATAGGCTAGACTTGTCCCCAAAACGAGTGCAATACTTCAAAGTTCAGCGGATATTCTGGCGTAGGGAAGGACGCTCGTTTATGGCGCAAGACTTATGAGGGTTCACGCCAAAGAAATGCCACAGTCACCCGTCGTTGGGGAGAGTTCTGCGCCGGTTTCGAAAACCGAATGTTGAGCATCTTGAAACCTACCGTCACAGCTATAGTCACCCTCGCAGACGGAAAATTAGTCGAGTTGAGTGGCCCTCGGTAAGAGGGGCGCAGAAGTACCAACGCCACAATGTCAGGAGGGGGGAATGCCAACTGGCCAGACCCCGTTAGTCCTCATCTCTGTTGTTAGCCACAACCTTAGAATTGTCCGACTTAAACACCCAGAAAAGGAACATCAAGGACGGGACTAAGACGAGGGCACCCAAGGCAGCTGTGACGAGAAAGACCCACAAGACACTCTCAGGAGCAGCGGCACCAAAAACTGTGATGTTGGGAGGGATGATATCGGGGTATTGGCCTACCGCCCACCCTCCTATGACAGAGGTAACGGTGAAAGCAGAGCTCAAGGTGGCAAGACCAAAGCGCCTGCGCTGCAAGAACAGAATAGAGAGCCCCCCCGTCACCACAGAAAGAAGAATCGGAATCAGTCCCTTCCCGAGAAGTGAGTCCCAAAGCAAAGGGGCATCCATGGCAACCACCAGCAAGCCACCGAATGCGAGCCCCCCCACCACCAACCCCATAAGCAAAGAGCGTTTCCTCCAGGTCTCCACCAACTCTTGATTCCCCTCCCGGTTAGCGTCACGAGTCAGGAAAACTGCGGCAAGATAAGCACAAACGCCAACAGAGAAAAAGCCTGTGTAGATCGACAAGAAAGAGATCCAGCCGACAAGGTAGTCTCCGTGGAATTGACCGTTGCCATTGATTTCCAGATTGCCCGATGCCACAGCTCCTGCCGACGCTCCCAGAAAGAAGGGTGTTAAAGTCGAGGACAGGGCGAAAACAACTCCCCAAACCTTCTGTACTTCGGCGTCCCCGTGGGCATAGTGCCGAAACACAAAACCACAGCCTCGAAAAACAATTCCCACCAAAGCCAAAGAAAATGGCACCCACAAAGCTCGGCTCATAGCGGCAAACACAGACGGAAACGCAGAGAAGAGAAGCACCAAAACAAAAATCAGCCAGACGTGATTGGTTTCCCAAATGGGCCCCATAGCCCGATCGCAAAACCTTCTCTCTTCTACATTCATCCGAAAAGCCAAGTTGAATTGCCAAACTCCGGCACCAAAATCTGCTCCCCCTAAAACAGCATAGAGAATGAGGGCAATACCCGTCACCATGTAGAGAAGTACTTGAGGGCTAAAAAATACACTAAGATCCATCTGTCACCTCCCCAGGCAATGGCGTCCTCGCCAGAATACCCATCACGGTGAGAATTCCGGCGGTGAGAATCCCGTAGACCAGCAAGGCCCCCAGCAGCGCCCACCCCACCCCAGGTGCATGGGTAACTGCATCCTTTGTTCGCATGAACCCCTGAACGATCCATGGTTGACGCCCAACCTCTGTCACCACCCAACCAGCCTCCATGGCCAGGATCGCCGCCGGACCAGAAAGAGCGACACAGAAAAGAAAAAGCCGAGAATCTGGCAAGGCCTTTCTTCTCCACACCGCAAAGAAACTCCACGCTCCCAAGAGCAGGAGCCAAGAACCCAATCCGACCATGATCTGAAATGCCACATGCACAATCGGTACTGGAGGCCAATCCTCTTCAGGAAACTCCTCCAGCCCCTTAACCTCGGCCTCCGGGTCGCCATAAGCCAAGATCGACAACAAGTAGGGAACTTTCACCCCGTAGGGAACCGTTCTTGTCGCAACATCGGGTAAACCACCCAAGACAAGAGAGGCGCCCTTCTCAGTCTTAAAATGTCCCTCCATGGCAGCCAACTTCACTGGTTGATGCTCGGCCACAGCCTTCGCTGACCAATCGCCAACAACCACCTGGATTGGAGCAAAAACACAGCCCAAAGTGAGCCCGATGACCATCCCGTGACGGTGGTAGGGAAGGTCTCTTCCCCTCAAACGATAAACTGCGTAGATCGAGGCAACTGAGAATCCTGTGACCATGTAGGCAGCGACGATCATATGAGTGGTTTGAGACCAGATCATCGGATTGAACATAGCAGCAATGGGGTCGATCTCAGTGACACGGCCCCCCACCATTGAGAACCCCCTCGGGGTATTCATCCACGCATTGGCAGTGACTACGAACCATGCTGACATGAAACCGGAAATAGCGATGGGTACACCAGTCCACCAATGAGCTTGAGGCGACAATTTATCCCAGCCATAGAGGTAGATGCCAACGAAGATCGCTTCGATGAAGAAGGCAAACCCTTCCATCGTGAAAGGAAAACCCACAACTGCACCAAAAGTCCCCATGAACGCAGGCCACAGCAGCCCAAGTTCGAATGAAAGAACTGTTCCAGAGACAGCCCCAGCAGCGAAGAGCACCGCAAAACCTTTGGCCCAACGCTTGGTCAGGGTGCGCCAAACTTCGTCGCCTGTTCTCAAGAACTTCGACTCGGCATAAAGCAAGAGAATCGGCAAACCCACTCCAAAACAGGCAATGATGATGTGCCATGCCAAAGTGAAAGCCATCTGAAGACGAGCTGCCAGCAGATTTGTGAAGTCCAAACGCCACTCCTGAACGTGGCCGATATCTCGCAACATGGCGCCTAAACTGCTGACGACCCGAATGTTACATCGATTCCCGAAACCACTTGTTTCATCATATGACCCAAAGAATCAGTCCGCAAAAAATTAGCAGCCCACAAAAGGGGCCATAGGATCCCCCGAACGAACATCAGCAAGAAAAACTATGAACAATATATTGTCAGATTGACAATCTACTTCGAGCGGCATAGATTGTCGGCATGACAATCAACTTCTTGGGAGAAAGCAGTTTCATGGCGCGCCCGGACCTCACGGAAGAAAGAACCGAACAAATACTCGATGCCTTGGAGTATTGTATCGCCCGTTATGGATTGGAGGGATCGTCGTTGGAAGTGGTCGCCAACCATGCCGGGGTCAAACGAAGCATTATTCGCCACTACATTGGCAACCGAGACGATCTTCTAGTGGCGCTGACAAAGCGCCTCATTCAAAGATCACTCTCCCTAATTGATTTGGTGATCGCTGCCCTACCCAAGAGGAAACGCTGCACCAAGCTCATCGACTACTTGTTTATGGACGACTCCCATGAAGCCACGGATTCTTCCATCGCCATGGACCTGCTCATCGCCGTCTCAGACCAATATCCGTCTTGTCGCGAACTCCTGGGCAGTTTCATGGAGGCCATGGTAGTCAAAGTTGCTGGCCAACTTGAGCTCTCCTATCCAAAAGCATCGAAACAAGAATGTTGGTCTGTGGCCAATGGTGTCTTGGCGAACGTCTTCGTTTCCGATTCCCTTTCTCCCCTGAAACTACCCAAACGATACAAGAAATCGTGGCGCGATTGCGCCAAGAAACTCATCGAGCATCTGGGCTCCTGACTCACATCACCCTCTCATCCCCAACAAACTCTCTCAGGAAATATCCATGCACACAACAGTAGAAGAAACCCCGGTCCTTGTTGAGAAGACTCAGAGGTTCATCGGTTTCGATGTCGCACGCTGCTTAGCATTCTTCGGTATGGTCGTCGTCAACTACAAGGTCGTTATGCAAGGGACAGATGCCATGAGCCCAGCTTGGCTGAACGATTTCCTCAGCCTGTTTTCCGGACGAGCGGCAGCCACCTTCGTCGTCTTGGCTGGGGTCGGGTTAGCCCTCCTTTACAAGGCCAAGACAAATCGGGACCCAAACCCCCTATCACGAAAAGGCATCGCCAAGAGTTTCTTTCGGCACGGGGGCTTACTCCTTTTCCTTCTATCCTCGTTGGTCATCATCGATCAGCACATAAAAGCCAGCGCTGATTCCGGCACAGTGGAAACTCCCGGGATGACCAGCCCCGGTTCCAACGAAGTACTCTTTGACAACATCGAACAAGCCTTCTTGAATTTAGGAGAAACAGCAACAAGCAGCTTCCTTTTCTGGAGCACCCTCATCGTTTCAGTCTTGGTTTTGCTGTTGTTTCTTTCGGGCAAACACGGAAATCGCGCCGAAGCCATCGTCTTCAGGCGGATTCTCTTCTTGGCTGCCCTGGGCTACGTCTGGTATCCCCTCTGGACTGGTGACATTCTCCATTTCTACGCCGGATACTTCTTCATCGGTCTTTTTCTCCTGCGGGGGAGAGCTTGGCTCTTGGCGTGCATTGCCTTGGCCCTTCTGGTGACAACAGTCTTCGCCAGGTTCCAATGGCCATTTTTTGATGGTTGGTCCTTGGAATGCCTGGAGTACCGCAACATCTTCACGGCCACCGGAGCAGCTCGCAACCTCCTTTACAATGGCTGGCACCCCATCGCCCCATGGATGTGCTTCTTTATTGTCGGCATGCTTATCGCAAAGACCCCATTCAAGAAGAGATCAATCATGGCTGGAATGATCGCTCTCGGAGCGGTCTTATCCTATGTCGGTTATCAGGGTGAGAATTGGTATGGGGATTGGCGACAGGATCGTTTCGTCACAGCCTTCCGCACTGAGTCATCCGGAATCGAAAACGCAAAGACAAAGAAGCCCAATAGAAAAGTCGTCATCGAGGACAGTATTGATCAAGAGGAGCACAAAGACCTCATTCAATCTGCCAAGAAAATGAACACAATCATGCGCTTCGACGACACCCGGCCTATTGCAGTGAAGACCGCATTTCACGTCCGCGATCATGGCAAAGATGGCCCTCGTGTTCATATGTCTTTGTTCGAAAAGAAAAAAGGAAGCCTCACCCCAAGAGACTTCAACAAATTCCTCGACTACGTCATTCAATGGATCGCTTTCAATGACGCCCTGCCCAGAGCAGCCCGTTGGCCGACAAATATTTTCCCCATAGCCATCGAACAGAGATTTGCAAATCAGTCGAACTCCGACACGGTCTGGTTAGACCCAGAATCTGTTCGTCAGCATAACGTGATGACATCTATGGGCTCAGTCTCTTCACTGCCCCCAGGACCTCTTTACGTCCTCTCCGCCACGGGAATAGCCCTCTTGGTCATCGGCTCTTGCTTGCTTATTTCGTCCTTCGCTTGGACCCACAAACTACTCACTCCCTTGGTAAGAACCGGACAAATGGCCCTCACTCTCTACGTCGCTCACATCATCGTGGGATTCGGGGTCGCAGAAGAACTGGGCAAGCTCCAAGGGGAGGACCTGAAGTTCATCGCGTTCTTCATTATCTTAGCCCAAGTGCTGAGTGTTTCCTTCGCCTGTTGGTGGCGTAGCTTCTTTAAGCGAGGCCCTCTAGAAGCCCTCATGCGTGTGATTACGGGATGAGAAAGGGCAACACTATGCCTTCCGTAAGATGATGTCAGCCATCGTGGGTGCAATCACCTGACTGTTGCTGTCTTCACCTGCCCGTTCCCAGGATTCAAAGAATGCTGAAAAGGCCTCTGTAGTCATGATGCCACGTTCAACGAGGCGAGGAAGGTAGTTACGGTAAAACTCATCCAACCACGTCCACACAAG
>WFTN01000247.1 GCA_015485455.1 Planctomycetota bacterium
GCAGCAGGTTCACCTTCAACGACGATGATCCTTTGGTCACTTTGGTCACTTTGGGCCGCCAGAATCTCGGTCAGGGCGTAAAGCGGGCGCAACTCGCCGCCGGAGTATTTCCGTGGCATTCGTTTTTGGCCTTCAGGAGTGCGGGGGAAGTAGTCCTTGTGCGGCTTCTCCGAGCCCGGCCTCGTGAACCAAGAGCCGTCTTCCAGTTCATACTGAACCCGCTCGATAGTGAATGCTAAAGCGCCGTCGGTTTCGTAGTAGGACCAGGTTCCAACGGTAATTGGGCGACCCATTGATTTCACGCCGCGTTTCCCACGACGCTGCGGAGACGGGATGATTTGCAGTTTTGGGGTGGGTTGCCCGCTTAGCCCTTCCAGATCGGCAAGCGCATCGCCCATGGTTAGGAAGCCGCCAAGTTCCTTGTGCAGCGCAACGATGTCTCCGACCCAGTGCCCACATGCAAAGCAATGTCCATGACCGGTGCTTAGGTCTAAGCTAAACGATGGGTTCTTGTCTTCGTGAAATGGGCTTACGCACCGGATGAAGACACGGTTGCTACCATTCCTGTAGGTCGGTACTTCATTTCTGGCGAGGATGGACTCGCAATTCCATCCGAGAGCACGAATTCGTGGTTTGAACTTTGAATGCTCAGGACAGCGACTTGGTTTGGGCTTGTTCATGCCCAGATTTTGAACTAACGCCGTGGGCGTTTAGTGGTTCGATACGAGTTTATTACGAGGTTTTGACGCCTACATGCACCAAGTCGTGGGTCATAGGTCCAAGGAGAACAAGTTCGGTGCAAGTTTGACAACGAAACTCTCCCATGCTTCGTGCATTATTCCAGCTCGCTTGAATGTGTTTCTAAGACGGAACGGGGTGGCGTTGCTCATGAGGCGGTCTCCGATTGTCTGTTCTCGCAGTCCTCGTTTCTCGAGCGCCTCCGGCCAGAGAAACTTAATGACCTCTGCTTGGGTACTGTTGAACTTGAATGTCTTGCCCCGCCAACTTATTGATGAGAAGTCGGACGAATGTTCAGTCGGCGCGATGGCCTTGGCCGAATCCCCGTTTGATTGGCCTTGAGCCCGGTTGAGATCGTCTGATTTGTGAGTGAATCCTCTTGTAGAAATTGTCGGATTTCGAATGTACTGACGACCGATGTGCAACGGTGGCACCCATGCCTCGCCATCAAAGAAACGAGCGATCTGTCGAAAGAAGTCCCAAATTCCGTCTTCAAAATCGGCTGGGTTGCTGCGTTGATGCTCATTATGTTCACCCAGAACGCTGCGAAATCGAATGATGCTTCGCTTGAGGGTTGTCATGACCGCTCCGGTGCAGGCCAAGTCAAGAAGCCGGTAGCCCGACTCAATGCCGAGGCCTTCGTCAGGAATTGCTCTTTCATTGTGCGCGTTAGGGCCAGGATACTGTGACCAAAGACTGCCGAGTTCCCACAGTGCCATGGCAAAGCGCATGGACTCCTTCTGCAATGTCCCAGAATCCGACTGTTTGATCGGTGTTTCGGGTAAAGATCTGACGACCTTATTGGCAGCTTCGCGTACCTTTAGCCGAGTGCGATTCTTCTCTGCAATTTCTTCAGTTCTGGTTTCTTCATCTGCCAGTTCGAGATCTCGTTTGCGAACAAGGTCAGATAGTTCTTCGACTTGGTAGTGGCTGGAGCTGAGGTCTGCCGGAAGTTGGTGCCCATTCTTTTCGAACCACTTGACCGCCTGCTTGACGGATATGAATTCGACAGATGCGCCGAGTGGGCGAAGATCGCCACAGTCCGGTCGTCCGCGCCACCAGCATTCTAAGGGGAATCTGACGAAACACCATCTCGTGTCGTCGATTTCAGGGACGTGAAGAACTTCTTTGTAGTCAGGATTGGGGAGGCCGAGCCATAGTTCTTGCTCTCGAAGTCTCCAGATAGACACCCAGCCCCGGTTTTCGCCGGATTCGAAACATTGGATTCTTGCGTCCCCAATTTCTTCGGCGGTAAGTTCGCCTTCTCGCCATAGTCCTTCTTCTTCCTCGAGCCCCAAGTGAGCTCTCATTTCCTTTTTCTTGTCGTCCATATCTGGGTATTCGCGCATTATCCGCCTCGCCTTGGAATTGTTTTCATCAGCTTAGCGGTTCGCGGGGGCGTTATTCTCGATGCAGACAATCGGCCGCATATACCATCGTGCTTTCAATGCTCCGATGCCTCAGCGCATTCTTCACTCTCAGAATGTCGCGTGTCGATCGGTAGAGCTTCGTCGCAAACGTGTGCCGAAGGGCATGTGGGGTGGCCTTTTCCGGTAGTTGTGCCGTAGTTGACAATGTCCTGAA
>WFTN01000248.1 GCA_015485455.1 Planctomycetota bacterium
ACACACGGCGCCACTGATCACCCAATTAGCTGGACTCTTTTCTATTGCCATCACCCTATCGATCATCACCTCAAGCCAACTTAGAATTCTCGCGGGCCTTCGAACCAAACTCTTGGTCGCACTGGCCGTTGTCTTAGTTGATGGTGGAGATGGCTTAGTGCTCACCAGCCTATCTGCTCAATTCCACTTTGGGATCGTCGGCCTGATCCTCATGGCTGAGTTGTTCGAGCAAGAATCCACTCAACGACCATTGATGATTACGCTCTTAGTCTTAACTTTGGCCGCCCTATCAAGCCCCCTTGTCTGTCTACTCTTTCCGTTTTTTCTTGTTGCCTTCTTCAACAACAGAACGAGGCTATCTCGGTTATCTCTAACAATTATCGTGATCTGCGCCTTTCTGCAATTCATCGCTTCACAAGTTGAAATTGACAGTACCCCCACATACCTTGGCGACAGACTGAGCCTTGCTTCTCGTCTCCTTGGCTTGGATTTCAACCTGACCCTGCCGAACGTGCTCATTCAGGGATGTTTGAGTCCATTTCTTCCTCGGAGCCAAGCGATCTACTTAGGTTTTCATGCCGTCTATCTATCCCAAGAGTCACCCATGCTCTTGGCCTTTCTCAACCTGCTTCTTCTGGCTGCGTTAATAGGAGGAACCCGTGCCTACATTCAATCCAATCGTCACCGAGGCCCTTTGGTCTTGCTACTAGCCAGCTTCTTTTTCATACTTTGCGGATCAGTGCTGGGTTTCAACGACATGAAGACGCAACTCATGGTCGGCCAGGCTCCGCGATATCTCTATTGCTCGACGATCTTACTACTCATCCTAGTCGTTTCCATGATCGATTGGACTTGGAAGCGTAAACTGATGAATCTCTTGTTGCTTGGCCTGCTCTTATTGCCCATCTACAAAGGTATCGAGAGAATCCGAACTGATCAGAGCGCCAATCAAGAATGGTCAGATTGGCAAGCCGAGTGCGTGAAACACGTGCAGGATCCCCATCTTGGCTTGAGGATCTGGCCGCGGCCATGGATTATCCTGGTCGACGAATGGGACTACAGCCAACCCTTTGATGGCCGTCCTGTTGCCGAGAGTCTTGCTCTGAAAGCCTCTGGTGACGGCGATACTTCGGGTCTCCCAAGCCTTTCTTGCACGCCCCCTGTTATGGGAAAGGACATGAATGTGACCGTGACCAGCAAACGGCCCAATACCCCCGGGTCTTTACTTTGGTATCAGGGAAAAGCCAAGCGCTCGAAAATCGGGCTTCCAGGGAATCAGAAACTCAATTTATTCGTTCCCCAAAAATTCGCCGAACAGAATCGCATCAACTTCACCACGAATGCAGAAGGAACTTGGACCCACACTTTTCCCATGAGTGACTTTTATTTTCGAAGAAACTGGTACTTCTGCTATCAGGCTGTCCTTGCGGGTCCACCCATAGAAACGACCAATGCAATTCAAACGAAGGTCGGGTATTGATCAAAACCCACCTCACCTCAGAGACGAAGACAATGCCAATGCACCACTCACCCCTAAGGTCCGGAAAGATCAAGAAAGGGCAAACAAAGAACTGGCAAGCAAGGTCCCTTCGAGATCAAGAAGCCAGCGACGACGTGAGACCAATCGCTATCTACCGAGGGTCGCTGGACGACGTCCATAGATGAGAACAGCTATCACAAACAAGAGTGTCGCGAAGGTTATCGCAAACCCCACCGTCAACGATCGTGGCCAGAAGTAAAACTCGATCGTGTGCCTACCAGGAGGCAAGGCAACTGCCATTGAACAAACATTGGCGGGAATGATGTCGGTGAGTTCACCATCAATGCGGGCCCGCCATCCCCGATCATAGCACTCGGAAAACACAAGTACCGACGAATCTTGTTTCTCTGAGTCTATTAGAAACCTACCAGACGCAAGTTTCTTCACCACAAGAGCTGTGGGTTCGCTTGAGACTCTATGAGGAATGGAAAAATCTGATCGTTCCCCCGACTCAAGGATTGTAACTTTATGAGGATCAAACCCGGATGCGGAGACATCAGCAATCGCTTGTCTCATGAAACGGACGTCAAGGGGTTCATCGTCATTCTTCGAGGGCTCAGGTTGGCAAAACGTCGTGGCTGCCGCCAAATAGGATCGTGGCATTGCGGTCTCTCGGCGTCCGACGAAGATCCCTCGATGCTGAAACACTTCTTTCGCCTGAAGACCGTCTCTCGCGATGACGCGCAAGTGAATAGAGGGGCTTGTCGTTGCCACGCGAATCTTGCCAGTCATTCTTGTTCCCGTCTTGATCGAAGACGTCGGTTGAAATGCAATGTAAGTATGGGGTCGATCGAAAATACGATCGAGATTGTTGAGATAAGAGCGCATTGCATCGTCCGCTTTTGCATGAATCGCGCCCATAGAATTGGCTTTGCCTTCCTCCCCCAAGACCCAAGTCAACTTCGCCTCGTCCTTGGTCCACATCGAAAGCTCAAATGCGCCCGGAACAAGTGCTTGCTTGCCAGATTGAGAAACGATGAATTCGAGAGGCACGCCTTCTTGGTAAACAAAAGGGAATTCCGACTCGTGCCCAGATGCCAGGACTTGCTCCCCCATCGGCAACAATGATCTCTCAGGGGCCCACTCAGTCAACGTCCAACCAACACTCAACATGTCCAAAGTCGCTGGCTGAATTCCAAAAATAGGCAAGTGAGTCGTTACACCATAGAGCCCACCTTGAAAAAAGAACAACGCTGTGTGCCTCGCCATGCCCATGCCATCGTAGACCTTCAGGCTGGTTATGTCATGCAGATTCCCCAACTCAGGCGTAAGCTGTTTCTCCGACGGCAGCAAGCGAAGCCTTTCCGTCTTTTCTTCGATGTACTCAATGCTTGGGGACTGCGGAGAAAGCGAGGTCGCTTTGCCAAGTGGAACAAAAGGCCACCAAAGGGTGGTAGATTCCAAAATCGCAACGCTCAATAGCAAAACGGCGCACAGCCAAGGGGCTCGTTTTTTTCCATGCCTCCAGAAGATCAAGACGGCTGCCGTCATCCCCAAGAAAATAAGTGGCCCAATAAAATCAACTCCTCCGATGGCGAATGCCCCGATGTTCTCGGGCCGGGGGGCAAAGAACGACAGCAATACAACATGGAACAATGCCAAAAGGATCAAAGTAGCCATGGCAATGCGCTTGGCAACTATTTGCCTCTTTTTGATGCTATTCATGATGAAGTCAAGGCCGAAGGCAGCCAAGACGGGCAAGAGCATCGAACCGACAAAATGCATACGCATCATGGGCATGACGTTGAACGGGAAGAACTGAATCTTGTCGTGAAATGAAGGAGGAGAAAACGCCAGAGCGATGCTGAATGTGACTATCAAAAAAAGAGGAATGACAAATTTTCTTCTGGCCCAAATACCCCCAATCAACCCCACGAGAGACAACGCCAAAACGACTCGCCCCACATGAACGATGGCCTCAAGATAGTTCTTAGCACCAAAATAGCCTCCGGCATCTGTCGGAAACCCAAAAGCCTTCGGGTCCATGAGCGCCAATACTTGGCGGGGCGGAATTGTGACTTGAGGGGCGGATTTCCGAATGCTCATTACAAGGGACTGATCAAGATAGTCAAAGAAGGGCAGAAGTTGACAAGCCGCCAATCCTAAACCCACGAGACCAACTAGTCCGGCCTGGAAGACAAAGAGAGCGCGGGCTCTGAGGGCTTGAGGCATCCCCTCGTTGCGGTCACCGCCCGCAAGAAAGGTCACACCACATGCCGCTAAACAAGCCATAAACGTCGATTCAATATGACCGGACAAGATCGACAAACCGACAACCAACCCACCCCAAGAAACCGTAGTCCAAGAGAACCGGCGGCGCAAGCAAATGAAGGAGGCGAAGATGGCTGGCGAGAATGCCGCACTGCCAACGACAGGCAGCACAGACCAAACCTGCATATAGGAACCGAACGAAAATCCGATCGCAGCAACAAGACCAGCCCAAGGAGATAGACCGAGAACATAGATCAAGAACAAAGAACAGACCTGAGCGACAAGCAAAGTGGCTAGCTGCCTCCAATCGACGTATTGGTCGCCTGCTATGAGGTTGATTGGTTGGTACGGTGAGAAAATCTCAGTTTGAAGGTTCCCCAAGAGGGGCTGGCCACAGCCAGCCCGGTCATTCCACAGAGGCAGTTGGCCCTTTAAATAGGAATCTCGCACCAATCGCTGCCACGAATGGACCGAGTGAGACCAATCAATGAGATAGATGTTGGCGCAGGGATCGGGGCGCACGTTAAACTCCTGGGCGTATGGCAACGCATAGTCAATGTCTGCCGCAGGAGCTCGGACGTCATCCGAGAGAAGGGCATGGCCTAAGAAAAGAAAATCGACGAGAAAGCAAACCAAAATGGCTGCCCAAAAGCCTCCAGCTGGATATTGCGAACGCATAAATTGCCCTATTACATGGGAATGGATGCCCCGTGGAGCGATGAGTACACCACATCTGTAATCCACCTTAATCCATATACCCTAATCAAAAGAAAAAGTTCAGACAACTTGCCTTTGTTCAGCGATTCCGCATATGGACACGTTCCGCAGCCTAAGAAAAGAAAAAGAGACAGGTCGATTCCATGTCGAAGTCTGTCCTGGCTTTTCATCTCCCGGAGAAACTCAGTTGACCAACGCCCAAATCATCGGTCGCCCTCGAAAATCGCAGGCTTGACCGGCTGTCAAGATAGGTTCCTTGGGTTTTCGGGATACACAGGAGCCGAAAGACCAGAGACTGGTCTTACATTGAGAGTGTTACGCTGAATGAACGACTAGGCGAGAAGGAGAATGCCAGCTAGCTAGAGACGCAAAAGCGCAAACTACCTTGAAATTGACCGGAAGTTCACTTCCGTTACCTTTTTTCGAACTTGTCATCTGCCCTTTCTTGTTGAATTCGGAACGATGTTCATATGGTTTCATTCCGTTGTGTTCCTGTCTCTTATACACATCTGACGCTGC
>WFTN01000249.1 GCA_015485455.1 Planctomycetota bacterium
CTTTTGGGACCATGTTGGGGGAGGGGCGCGGCTGGACTGGTTGAGGCTTCTCTTTTTCTTGGAGCATGAAAGCTGTGGCGGCAATGATGAGGAGAAGACCGACGATCATGGCGATCTTCTTGGCGTTGCCGCCTTGGCTCGCCAAATTGCCAGTGTCGCCGAGAGACTCCACCGCCTGTTGCAATGCTGAAGCCGATTCGAAACGGTCGTCCGGATCCTTTGCCATCATGACACTGATGAGGTCGGCGAAATCCCTAGGGCAATCCTCTCGAATCTCAGTCAACGGAGGGGGCTCCTCGTTGATCTGTTTCATGATGATTTCTCGGACGCTGGCTCCAGTAAAGGGGGTCGTACCGGCGACCAAACGATAGAGGGTTGCGCCTAAACTGTAGATGTCTGACCGTGAATCAACGGCCTTGCCTTGAGCTTGCTCTGGGGAGATGAAATGAGGTGTACCGAAAACGCCTTCTTCACCTTGATGGGCCATCTCGCCGACATCGCGGGCCAAACCAAGATCGGAGATTTTGATGTGCCCATCGGCGTTCATCATCAAGTTGTCGGGCTTAATATCGCCGTGAACAATGGATTTCTTTTCGGCGTAGGTGAGCCCCTTCGTCGCTTCTCTGGCGATCCTGAGGACTCGGTCGATGGGCAGTTGACCTTCTTTGGTGGCCAGTTCTTGAACGGTACCACCGTCCATCATCTCCAAGGAAATGAGGTAGAGCCCTTTTTCTTCTCGAACGTCGAAGACTTGCACAACGTTGGGATTATTGAGCCGTGCAGCTGCTTGTGCTTCCTTGAAGAAGCGATTGATAAAGGTCTTATCGTTGGAATAGCGGGCAGACAGAACCTTAAGAGCTACATCGCGATCAAGTGCGACCTGCTTGGCACGAAAGACTGTGCCCATGCCTCCTCGGCCGATTCTTTCGAAAATCTGATAGCCAGCAATGGTCTTGCCAACCAAACCACGGCCACTGCCACCACTAGAATCCACGGCAAAAGAAAATACCGTTTCGCCAGCGACAATGGTGTCACCATCCGAGAGTGCTTTCATTTCAACGGCGTTGCCGTTGACAGTGGTCCCGTGAGTTGAATTCAAGTCTTTGACAATGAACCGACCATTCTTTTCAGCAATGCCAAAGTGCTTTCGTGAACAAGAAACGTCTTTGGTGCTGAAATCACAGCCGGTATCGCGGCCGAAAACCCATCGGCAGCCAGCTTGAAGTTCAATATTTTGGCCCCTTTCGGGTCCTTTTTCAACTATGAGAATGGGCATACCTGGCCCTGGTCTCCTTGGGGAATGATTTGCTGGCGAAGGAAATCGAAAACTGAGATCCCTTCACTTGTTCTATCAATAGGGACGTCTTTTACCTTAGTTGGCCACAAAAATTTAGTGATCGAAGGTTAGTCCGTCAAAAAGAACTGATCCGATCCGCAAAATTGTTGCGCCTTCTTCGATGGCGACCTCAAAATCTTGGGACATGCCCATGGACAAATGAGGCACGATTTCTGCGCCGATTTCTCGGCGCAGGTCCGCCAGACCTCGAAAAACGTCGCGACTGGTCTCTATTTTTGCCGAGCGGGGGGCCATGGTCATGAGCCCCGTGAGGTTGAGCCTGCTGAATGCTTGGGCTAAATGGCAAACATCTTCCACGTCTTTGGGGGCAAATCCCTGTTTTTGTGCCTCATTTGCCACATTTACTTGGATCATCACGTTGAGCGGCTTTTTTGTTTCGCTGAGCTTTCCGGCTTCGTGGTCCAAACTCGAAAGTAGCTCAAGAGAGTGGACTGAGTGGATGTTTTGGAAGATTCCCAAGGTCTTGGAGATCTTTTTGCGCTGATAGTGGCCGATCATATGCCAGGGGACATGATCCTCCAGGGAATCTCGTTTCTTGAGGGCTATTTCTGGTCGACTTTCCCCAATTGCTTTGACTCCGAGCTCCAAAAGAGCCGGAATGACCTCTGCTGGCTGGTACTTGGTGACGGCCACCAAGAGGATGTCGTCGGGGTTTCGGCTGACTTTTTCTGCAGATTCAGCGATTCTCGCTCGGATTCTGCTCAGGTTTGTGGCCAGGATGTCGAGGTTTTCGCCGCTGAGTTCTTCCATGAACCACCTTAATTGATGTTCGTGCCAATGGACCACTATCTTTGAAAGGCTTGACAGGTCTTCTTGCCCCAATATAGTGACAACGCAACGCGACGCAAAATAGTCGCTCGGGAATTAAAGCCAAATCCTTCAAGGGTTTGTAAGTGGACACGGAGTAGCTAATTAGATGACCAAGGGAAAATGCATCAGTGCCCTCGCGGTGATCGTCCTAACATTGGGCGGATGTGCCTCTCATATGGAGGACGGCAACCACGAGCACGGTAACTCGATGAGCATGAGCGACCGATCAGTCGATCCCATGATTCAACGCCAACGTGACCTTGAGGCTGCCGCCTTAGGAATAGCCGATGAGGTTATTTGGTCATTTAAGCATGGCGAAGGTGAGACTTTCACACGGAGCTGGGGAAGAGGGCGTTGGCTACTCATGGAGGCCTACAACGCTTCCAGTCGTGAGTACAGCATTCACTGTGTCGATGTCGTGAAAGGCCGGGCCAAGTGGATCCTGGTTGTTGGGGAACACCCACTTTCACGGGCTCCCCGAATTGGCAAAGGAACAATCGCATTCCTGACCCAAAAGGATGGAGGCATGGTAGTGGTGAATGCGCGCACAGGTGGCCGCATGTTCCACAAACGCACACGGGTGGGTGTGGTGCCAGCAAGTGATGCCATCTCCAGAAGCGACACCATTTACGTTTCGAATGACATCTCTGGTCGCATGGCGGCTTTGGCTGCGTCCGATGGCCTCAAGGGCTGGGACTTCCGTCCCGTTGGCACCTGCCGGTCGGCTCCTGTCTTGACCAGTGGTTTGTCGCGCCAACTTTTGGTTTTCGGCACAGACAGCGGCAAGCTCTACGGACTTGACGCCAAGGCTTATGATGAAGTTGCACCTTCTTCTGCCAGTTGGGTTAAAGACCTGAATGGTCCCGTCACCGCTGACATCTCTTTCGCTATGATTGGCGAAGGCGACAACAGCCGCGGATTGGTCATCGCTCCTTGCCAAGATGGTTGGTTGTACGGCGTTGAGCCAGCAACGGGTCGGTCACGTTGGGTCTTGCGCACCAACAAGCCATTTATGAGCGATGTTCAAGTCATGAATGGCCATGTTTTCGCGCGCAACGCCGATCGTTTCTTCTGCTTGAATGTAGCATCGGGTGAGCGTGCTTGGTGGGCAGAATCAGCTCGGGGCATGAGTGAGTTTGAGAAGTCTCAACTCTTCCCAGCTCCTGAAGGTTTTGAGCTCGCAGACCGGGCCTTGGCAGCAAACGGCGATCGCGTCTATTTGCTTGACGGCGCGAACATGGTTTTGCGCTGCGATGCGAAAACGGGCGAGATCAAAGCGGAGCGCCAATTGAGCGACTTCGACTTCTTCGTCAGCAATGAAGCAACCGAGAACTTGGTGGTGGCCACCAAAGACGGTTACATCATGGCTCTGAAGTAAGTCACGCCCGACGAACTAAGAAAAGCCCGTGTCCTTGGACACGGGCTTTTTTCATGGCGGCTGCGAGTTCGTGAATCAGTCGGGTTGAACGATTCGCAAGTGCAAGAACGGGCCCCGGGGCCTGACAATGCGGCATCGCTCGCTTCCGCGTACAAGGGGAATCCACAAGACTCCTTCGTCATCGGCGACCAAAGGACGACTCCAGCGCTCTTCCTTCTCGATGCGGGCTTCTTGAAGAATGTCGGAGATGAGCTTTTTGCCCTTGAGGCCAAAAGGGCACATCCTTTCGCCCTTCAAAGGAAGGCGCAACACAAGGTTACCGACCACAGAGTGAAGGGGAATTCCCTGTTCATTTTCTCCGTGGCTATGATTTGCTTCTTCAAGCAACTTCACCTCCAACGTTCCTAAAGAGGGGATCTCAATCCTGTCCCCTGGAGCAAGGGGAAGGGGGTAGCTTGCAGCCCCGGAGTTGGCATCAGCATCACTCAAGCCCAGTTCCAAAGAAAGCCATAACTGCCCATCTTCTTCGTAGGTCTTGGCGTGGAGGTTTCGCTTGAGTTCAATGACTTCCGATGCGCCTTCCACTGTGATGATTTTTGCAAAGAGGTTAGGGGTGAGAGCATGGCCGGAGGCACCAAGTGCATCAAGTTGTCGAGCGATGAGATGAAATGAGACTTCTGCTGGCAGTGGGGTGATGGCATCAATCGGGAATGCCCGCTTCTTGGACGTTGAGTTTCGTCTTCGTTGGATCGGCAGTGTTTGCTCCACAGCGATTGCCATCTTGACGATGGTTTGATTGACCGACTTGACTCTCTTTGCCATGTCAGTGAGCCGTTCTGTTTGGCTTCCATCGGCAAGTGAAGGTAGCATCGGCAAAATGACGTTGCGTATGAGGTTGCGCCGATGTTTGAGTTCATCATTGCTGTGATCTTCCCGCCAAGAAAGCTGGTTCTTTTTGGCATAACTCTTCAATTGTGAGGATGGAATCTTCAAGAACGGGCGATGCACTTGGCAAATCTCATTTTGCACAATGAACCGCTTTGCTGGCATGCCTCCCAGCCCCAAGAGATCGCTACCCCGAAGGTGCTGCAACATGACCGTCTCAGCTAAGTCATCTTGGTGTTGGGCTGTAAGAAGGTGTTTGAGACCATGCTTCTTCATGGCCAGGAATAGGGCCTGATAGCGGGCCACACGGGCTTTTTCTTCCAAGGATCCAGGCCCGTCGCGATCAATGGCGACCGGAAGAAGCTCGCAGGGTAAGGAGGCATCCTGGGCGGCCCTGGCCACAAAAGCTGCGTCTTCAGGGGAGTTGGCTCTCAGTCCATGGTCAACGTGGAATACCCAGCATTCTCCCACCAAGCGACCATCGTACTCCTGGAGCACGCGGGCGGCATCCAAAAGGACCATGGAATCGACTCCACCCGAGACAGCGATGGCCAACTCTCGCTTTTCTCCTGGGACGAAAACCGACCCAAGAAATTGCGCTAAGAGAGCGGCTGGGTGGACTTTCCCGGGGTGTTTTGCTGGGTATTCATTCATCGGGTGATCTTATC
>WFTN01000250.1 GCA_015485455.1 Planctomycetota bacterium
AGCGTCAGATGTGTATAAGAGACAGTCCTTGTACATGGCGTAGAGAATGCGCCGCTGCACAGGCTTGAGTCCGTCTCGCACGTCCGGCAAGGCCCGGGATGTGATGACTGACATGGCATAGTTGAGATATTTCTGACGCGCGGCCTCCCGCAATGGGACCTCGCCGATGACCTCGGACATGAATGGCTCCTGTTTCCCGGTTCGTCTGCAAAGGCTGTGGCCGAGCAATCCGGGTGCCTGCTTGGCTCGTGTTCTTCATCGGGCGAAAACTGAGGACAAAATGGTTGGGCCGCGACTGCTGCACACAATAACGTCTTGGGGGGAAATTGTGAATCGTTCGGTGGAGGATCTGGCTCTTTCGTCTATCGTGGGATCTTCAAGATCGCTTGGAGAAACTGTTGGCAAGTTTCGTGGCCCCGGGAGGGGCCGATGAGGCTTGTTAAATCTCGGCGGTAGGGTGGTCGGCGTAGGCTCTTAAAGACGTCGCTTCGGGTCGCAGCGTTTTGATTGGCGACTTGCTTCAAACCTTCCGTCAAGGTCGAGAGGGACCAAGCTTGCTGGACGAAAGCGGCGGGGCCGTCATCAGCTTTTAATTCAACTGGCTTCGTACTCTTGATGACGTCAAATCCCAGGCGGGGGGCTAAGTTGAAATGGTCGCGAAAGCTCTCTTCGATGGCCTTCGTGTTGGCTATCATCCCTTCTAAACTCCGTCCAGCAATGTGTGGCGTCGCGATGGTACAGCTTTTTATCAAGTCTTGGTCGAAACTCGGCTCATGAGGAAAGACATCAAGGGCTAAGGCCTTGACGATCCCATCGTTGTAGGCTTGGACAAGAGCCTCCTCAGCCACAACGCCCCCCCGAGATGTGTTGATCAAAGTGGTTTGCGGTGCCAATCGTGCCAGCCAGGCCTCGTTGACCATGTTTGCCGTAGGATGAGGGCCATCCAGAGTGAGAGGGACGTGAAGACTAATGAGGTCACATTGTGACAGGGACTTCATCGGCAGGAATGGGCCATCGGGGGCTTTTTCGCTCAAGAATGGGTCAACCCGAACGACCTTGATGCCCAGATCTTCTCCGCATTGAGCAACCCGTTCGCCAATGGCACCGCAGCCCACTACCCCCAGAGAATAGCTCCTGAGGGGGCGTTCGGCCTTGGCGGCCAAGAGTGCCATCAAACCCCAAGTGAATTCTGCCACCGTCGCCGCCGAAGAGCCTTGAGCACTGGCGAACCGCACTCCTCGCCGACTTAGGAGGGGCAAATCGACATGATCTGATCCGATGGTGGCGGTGGCGATGAAAGAAGGGGTGTGCTTCTCCAGGAGAGCAGCAGAAATGGGAACTGTTGACCGAACGATCAGAGCATCGGCACCAACAATGCTCTGGGCCGTGATACCTCCTGGGGGCAGTAAATGCAGTTGGGCCCCTTTGATGGCCCCAAATGCTTCTTGCCCCAAGAAGACGGACTCATCGCAGATGATGAGCATAGCTATCTAAAGTGCCTTCCGCTTCTTCTTGTCAACGACGATGCGCTTGCTGCGATCGGCGGCGGAAAAAGCCGTCAGGAAAACGAGCTTCGCCGTATTGGCTAACTTTTCAAAATTGATTTTCTCAATGGTATCCGTGGGCTTGTGGTAGTCCGGGTGAAAACCGCTGAAGAAAAAAGCAATAGGGATGCCCTTTTTGGCAAAGTTGTAGTGATCGCTGCGGTAGTAGACACTTTCTTGGTCGTATTCGAACTTAAAGCCAACATGCTTATTCATTTTGATGATGAGCTTGTGCAAATCTGTGGAGAGCTTCTTGGATCCTACCAGATGAGTGGTCTTGATGTTGTCTTCGGGGCGGTCTCCGCGGCCTTCTTCGTTGCGGCCGACCATGTCCATTTGCAGTTCGCAGATGGTGTCTTTGATGGGAATTATCGGATTCTCGACGTAGTATTCTGAACCTAAGAGGCCGTCCTCTTCACCGCAAACAGCGATAAAGACCAAGCTCCGCCTGGTCTTGTTCGGAGATTGGCAGAATGCTCTCGCCACGGCCAAAAGAGAGGTCGAGCCAGAACCATCGTCGTCCGCGCCATTGTTGATTTGGCCGTTGGCGTTGGTCCCGATGTGATCTAAGTGCGAGCCGCAGATAACAACTTCGTGCTTGAGGTATTTGTCTGTGCCTTCCAGCATGCCAATGACATTGGGGGCCTTGATTGTTTCATGAGGAGTTTCTGTGGCGATTTCCACTTCGATCTTGGTTAAGATGACCTTGAAGGCGTTCTTTTGCGGTTTTTTTGCAAATGACTTCTTGATCTTGAGTGCCTTGAGAATGCTGGCGAAAGTGGCGTCGTTGGCTGCGACCTGTGGGATTGTCACATGCCACTCTTGCTTGAGCGACCCCCTGGAGCGAAGAGGCGATGGCGTACGACCAAGAAGAATCATGGCTGCCGGGCGATTGTTCATGATTTGGGCGAATAGAGGCGAAAGTGCAACACTGCGGGAGAGATTCAGGACTAAGATCTTGTCTTTGAGGATCGTTGGGTCTTTGAGGCCTTTCTTCTTGCTGCCCGAACTGATGAAAACGACCCCGGCTTTGGCGTGTCCAAAGGTGGAGCGCATCCTCAGGCCTGAGTTCTCGTCCCAGGTCTTGTTGCCAATGGTGACGTGGCCGGTTTGGGGGCCACCACTGATGCGGTAAAGAGTGACTTCCTGAAAGTAAGTACCCTTGTCGCCGATGGGTTTGAGACCGAATTCTTTGAAGCGGTCGGCCATGTACTTGGCCGCCATGCGATGGCCTTGGCTCCCAGTCTTGCGCCCTCCCAATTCGTCGCTAGACAAATAAGTGAGCCAAGTCTTGCAATCTTGTTGTTTGATGTTGTCGAAACCATCGAGCATGACCGCCGGAGGTGGCGTGGCTCCTTTGTACTGGGCGGCCAAAAAAGACTGGCCGCAGAGGGCAAGTAGGAGGGGTAAAATGAGTTTCATTGTTTTCATGCTGATAGGTTTTCCCGTAGAACAAGAAGAGTCAAGCTGTCTGATTCGAAAAGAAAGAGCAAAAAGGTGATATTTCGGCTCAAAATCCATTATCCTGCCACTGACCAATATACGTTGTTCGCTGTATCAGGGGGACTGGATTGACTCCACTCCAGAAAAAAATTCGCAAGATGATTGCTGACTATTGCGAAAAAAATGCTTGCCAACTGACTGATCGGGAGGTGAGCGGCATGGTTGGGAAGTCCCAGAACTTGCTTTCCCAAATCATGAATGACGGCTTAGTGCCCTCAGGGGAGGTCTTACTCCTCTTAGGAGAGTCATTGGGCGCGAATGAAGAGGATCGACGAGAATTGGTGATGGCCGCCATGCGCGTCAAGGCGGAATCCAGGTCACGGGATACTTTTTGGCTGCAACATGCCATTGAGCTGACAGATTCTTTGGTGAATCGGGTTGATGACATGAAGCGTTTTCTTGAATCCAATGGTCAAATGGATGCTTTCGAGCAGTGGCTGGGTGTGAAAGCCCCGGGTAAAAATGCTGACTCTGCTGGTGAAGCGAGCACATCCAACTGATTCATCTCCGCCTGTTGGTGGGGGAAATCCCCCTGGTTGGGCGTCTCTTTCCCCACATAACCCGCCCCATTCCTATCTGAAGGGGAAGGCGAACAAGAATTCAGGTGATTGTGGCTTTTGGCCCTTGGTTTGCGTTCCCCAATTTTTCCGCGTGTTTTGTTGTCGGCCCTATTGGACATTGTGTTGGGGGCAGGCCGAAACAGAGAACATCCGAGGAGCGGCCGCCCCATGCGCGATCCATTGGCGCGATTTCCTATTAAGTACAAGCTGCCCCTCACTTTTCTCTTTCTTTGCCTCATCATGCTTTCCTTTGGCGGCATTTTGGTCTCTAACTTCGCCAGGAACTCACTGGAATCAGAAATTGGCAGACGTTTAGAGGCTGTCGCTGTTGCCCGAGCTGGTGCTATCAGCGCCAGCCGTGAGCTCTTGGGGCGCCGGGTGCAAGACTTCGCCTCTGATGGACTCATTCGTGAGACGCTGGGACGCATCACAGAAAGCAAGAAACCTCATCATGTGGAGAAGCTCGCTTCTCACCTTCGCATCAATAAGACTCCACTTGTGGCCTGTTTCTTGGATTGCTCAGTGTGGGACAATGAAGGGCATCTCGTTGCTGGGTCTCGCGAGCAAAGAGTTCCTGCCATGGCTGAAACTGCCATGCGAGCGGCAGGGGAAACTGGCCTGTGGTACAGTGCCTTTCAACCCCGAAATGATGTGGACCCCAGTCCAGTCTTTGCCATTAGCACCCCTGTTTATGATCTGACTGGAAGCAAACAACTGGGGCGACTCAGTGCATGGGTGCATGTGGGGCGATTCTTGGCATCTGTCCACGGAATCGGCGACCACCTGCTCAATGATGAATCGTCAACCAAGCTCATTCTTGAAGACCAAGATGGCAAGGGGTTCGTTGTGCCTCGCTGGTTGATGAACCAAGGAACAT
>WFTN01000251.1 GCA_015485455.1 Planctomycetota bacterium
CACAATCCCCAGCCTCTCACTCAGTCGCCTCGCCAAGTTCAATACCGCAAGCATCGCTCTGGTGGGAGCCACACAGACAGCCAATTCCCAAGGTTTCTACATGGAGCAGCACTTCACCGAACAAGACCGCAAAGATGCGAGTGAGGGCAAGATTGAAATAAACTTGCCAAGCAAGACCCTGGCTCTGCGCCTCATCGGGGATGAGAAAAAACCTCTGCCATGGGGGGAAGTGTCCATCATACCTCTCGCCGAGGATTCCTTATCCCAAGCACTCCGTCGGCAATTGGTTGATAACAAGGATGCTCTCGAGGGTTTTCAGCCAGAAATTCAATTCAATTCGGTGAAGTCAAGAACAGGGCACCATCCTGATTATCTGGAAGGCTATTCCCTAAGACCTCCTTCGTTCTTGCGTGGAGCTAAAATCCGAGGGCGTTTTGCCAAGTACGGAGCCTAGTACAATAGCCGCCGAAAAGGTCGTGCCGATTCCGATGGGTATCTATTCACTTCTCTCGCTGGGCTCAGAACCGGAAATCTCTATGTCCTTTATATTTGGGGGAAATCCCGTAATCCCCAAAAACCAGACCGCCGACTGGTCTTTAGAGCCGAGGCTGGAATCACAGACTTAGGCGCAATTACTGTCAACCACTTCGATTAGCGACCGAATCCCCAGCTCAAAGTGGCCTCTATGGCCTCATACCCCAACCAAATTTCATCTTGACAAACGCAAAATTGCTGCTCTTGGCCTAATTCCGGCCTTTTCTTAAACTTGTGGGCGTCCTGCTCGCTCTTCGCCTGTCGGTCGCCATCCCATATTGACGATTCAAGACCGCGGCCTGGCCCAGGCATACAGGGCATTCCCAAAGGAAGACCGAGATGACCAGTGAAACTGTAGGGTTTAGTGACTTCGACCTAAACCCAAAGATCTTAGAGGCGATTGAGAAAGTTGGCTACGAAACGCCCTCTCCAATCCAAGCTGCTACCATTCCCCTTTTGCTCGAAGGACGAGACATTGTCGGGCAAGCCCAAACTGGCACCGGCAAGACCGCTGCCTTCGCCCTGCCATTTCTTTCCAAGATCAATGTCAAAAATCGAGCAACCCAGATGTTGGTCTTGGCGCCAACCCGCGAGCTCGCCATTCAAGTGGCTGAAGCCATGCAAAAGTATGCGGGTAGGATGGCAGGTTTCCATGTGCTCCCTATTTACGGCGGCCAATCAATTGAAACTCAGCTCCGAGCTCTCAAGCGCGGAGTTCACGTCGTGGTGGGAACGCCCGGTCGTGTCATGGATCACATCCGCCGTGGAACCCTCAAGCTCGACCAACTGACCGGCATGGTCTTGGATGAGGCTGACGAAATGCTGCGGATGGGTTTCATTGACGATGTTAAATGGATCTTGGAGCGAACACCCGACTCCCGCCAAACAGCCTTGTTTTCTGCCACCATGCCTGACGTTATTCGCAAGATCGCAGCCAAGCATCTGCGTAACCCAGAGCATATTTCCATCAAGGTCAAGACGGCCACCGCTGATACCATCAATCAGCGTTCCTGGTTGGTGGCGGGCATGCACAAATTGGATGCCCTCACCCGCATCTTAGAAGCCGAGCCTTTCGATGCCATGTTGGTCTTCGTACGAACGAAGATCACAACAACAGCCCTGGCGGAGAAACTCGAAGCTCGGGGATTCGCGGCAGCGGCCCTGAATGGTGACTTGGCTCAAGCTCAGCGGGAAAGAACAGTCCAACGTCTTAAATCGGGTAAACTCGACATCTTGGTGGCAACGGATGTTGCGGCCCGTGGTTTGGATGTTGATCGTATCAGTCACGTCATCAATTTTGACATCCCTTACGACACCGAAGCCTACATTCATCGTATTGGCCGAACGGGCCGGGCTGGCCGCAAAGGCGAAGCCATCATTTTCGTTTCCCACCGTGAACGAAGAATGCTTCGGACTATTGAACGAGCCATTGGCAGCCGCATTCAATCCATGCGCTTGCCAACGGTGGCCGAAGTTAATGTCAGACGTGTGAGCCTCTTCAAAGACCGTATCAACGAAGTTTTGAATCAGGGCGATCTGGGCTTCTACGCTGGCCTGGTAGACGAGTTCCTCAGTGAAAACGACGTGGAAGCTCGGGACTTAGCAGCAGCTCTGGCCCGCATGAGCCGCGGAGACCGGGCCCTCCTCCTGGAGGAATCCAAAAGCGAACGCGAAGGCTTTGCCGGCGACTTCCAAAAGCGAGATCGTGGCGACCGCCAAAAGCGAAAGGACAAACGCCCCGGTCGTGACCGAGACGCAGGTCATGCTCGGGACCACGGCGGCCCCGGTGGCGGGTTCGAAAAGTTCCGCATTGAGATTGGCGCTGTTCATGGTGTCAAACCAGGAAATATTGTCGGCGCAATCGCCAATGAGGCGGGAATCAACGCAGACGACATCGGGCGCATCGACATTCAACATGACCACAGCTTCGTTGACTTGCCCGCGGGAATGCCGGCGAACATTTTCCGCCTCTTAATCCACACTCGCATCAGGAACCGCCAACTCAAACTCTCCAGAGCCGGGGCAACTCCAGGAGGAGCCAGAGACGGCTTCAAGGGCAAGTTCAACCGCGACGGGGGCAACAAGCACAAGGGCCCTAAGAAATCGGGGGGCTTCAAAGGGAAAGCCAAGAGCAGCGGTGGAAAGAAGAAATTCCGCAAGCCATCTTAACTTGACAGAAAGAATGCAATGACGTCCAATCATCGGTGAATGAACTGTCGAGAGATCTTTCACCCCTGTTTGGACTCATTCATGCGTCAACTCCTCGTTTTGGTGGTCCTGTCTTTTTGTGGTTGTGCCACCTCTCCCCAAAGTTCTTCCACTCACGGCCCCTTGGTCATCGTCGGAGGAGGCGGCACACCTACCTCCGTGGTCAGAAAAGCAATCGAACTCGCCGGTGGCCGCAAAGCCATCGTCGCTGTCTTACCGCAGGCCAGCAATCGTAAGAGCAGGGGGCAAGAATCAAGGGAGATGTTCTTAGCTGAAGGTGCCCAAACCGCCTTTATTGTCCGTGATCTAAACTCCCCAGAAGCTAAGAACAAGATCCAGACTGCAACGCTGATCTGGATGCCCGGCGGCAGCCAAAACCAACTGATGGAAAGCATCAGAAATGCGGGATTGGGAGCAACTTTGTTGGCAATGCACACCCAGGGCGTCGTATTCGGCGGAACCAGTGCCGGGGCCGCCGTCCAATCACAACTTATGATCACCGGTGAGGCTGAGCTTAGGGCGATTCTCCCGGAAAGAACCAAATTGGCCCCCGGGTTAGGCCTCATCACAGGCGCCATCATCGACCAGCACGCCATTAAGAGGCGACGTTTCAACCGTCTCCTCTCCGCCGTTCTTGATCACCCCAAACGAGTCGGTATTGCCATCGACGAAAAAACAGCAGTTATCTTCCAAAACGAGAGTTTTGAGGTTATGGGAGAAAGTACAGTACTCGTCATTGATGCCCGCAACTCCCTGTCCATGACCCCAGAAAGCCAGAAGCCCCACGGAGCAAGGAACATCATGCTCCATGTGCTTCGTCCGGGAATGTCATACGATTTCGAGAATCATGGAAGATGACAAATCCTGCCCTTCCCAAGACCAATTCTGGTAAGCTGATCCGCTCCCGAATCGATCGATCGCGATTCTCAGGTGCGTCGTATCACTCACCGCGTGAGAACCATGGCGTCCGTGGAAGGGATAGAAATATGGGATTACATGGGGCCACAAGGCCAAGAGTAGCATGGTAGTCACCTCAGACTCCCATGAGGAAAAGCTATGAGATTGATTTTGCATGTGGGACTCCTCTTCCTTGCTGCTATGAGCGGCCACCTAAACGCCCAAAAATCCTCTTCGTCGCTCACTACGGCCAAAGTAATTTTGGCGAAGCCCATAAGGCTGAAGGCAGATGGCAAGCTGATCGACTCAGCAGCGTTCCGCTCCCACAGTGGGCCGGCGATCTACGACATCAATCACGACGGTTTGGACGACTTAGTCGTCGGCAACTACAAAGGCCATTTTCAGGTCTACTTGAACATCAAAAGTAATAAAGAGCCTGAGTACAAAGGTGCTGGCTTACTCAAAGCCAAGGGCAAGGTCATCAAACTCAATAATTGGTGATGTATTGGTCTCAATCCGCAGTTTGCGGATCTCAACGGCGATGGCATCAAAGATCTCTTCACTGGATGTTTCGAAGGAGTGATCTATCTCCTTCAGGGTCAAGAAGACGGAAGCTTTTCCCCAGCCAAACCACTCCTCAACAAATCTGGCAAACGCCTCATGTTGGGCCAATATTGGGACTACTCCCTTAAACGATGGAACAACAACCAGGGGCCGTTTCGATCAATCATTGGCATAAGCGTCACCGCCGTTGATTGGGACCAAGATGGAGACCTGGACCTCCTACTCGGAGGTTACGACGGCAGCATGCACCTCTGTGAGAACGTCGGAAGTAAATCGAATCCGCGATTCAACGATGCGTCCACTTCTGTCATGACCGGAAAAACTCCCTTGATCATCAAAGGTGCCCACGGGATTCCCGAGGTAGCCGATTGGGATGGCGATGGGAAATTTGATCTCATCAGTGGAAGTGGCGATGGCGGCGTTGTTTGGTTCCGCAATATCGGGACTGTAAAAGCCCCCACTTTCACGACCGCCCAAACAATCATCAATCAGCCAAATGGCAAGAAACTCGGCGAGAAACACCCGGGAACCAGAACACAGGTTCATGTGGTTGATTTCGACCACGACGGAGACTTAGACCTCCTTGTCGGCGACTACGGCAAGCGAACGATGTCAGACGGCAGCCAAAGTTCCCATGGCTGGGTCTGGCTATACAAGCGGCAAGAGGCGTCAAAGAAATAGAACAAATCGACGGCGGGCATACACCGCTGTGAAGCGAGAGCACTAGCATGAAATCCAAGTCCTGTTTTTCGATGAACCCAGATCCTTATCGAGCCGGACTTGAGATTGGCGAATCCTTGGCGGCCATCAACCCTGAGATCGTTTTTCTCTTCTCATCGATTCACTTCGACGGCTCAGACGAACTTTCTGAGGCGATCTATGAAGTGTTAGGCAACGACGACCTCATCTTGATCGGTTGCACGAGCGACGGATGCTTTGAGCGTGAACTTTGCTCTCAAGCCAGGTCGACGGCCATTGGCATCAACAGTGAAGGACAATGCCAGTGGGTCATCCATCACCAGCACAACATTGGTGAACATCCCTACGAATCAACTCAGCTTTGCGTCAAAAGAATCATGGCCCAGTGCGGTGGCGCAACGCCAAAATTTGCTTTTTTCACCACAGATTTTCGAACCGACACCTGCTTGATCGCCGAAGCTCTTGAAGAAGCTCTCACTTTTCCCGTCGTCGGAGGATCCGCCGGAGATGACAACCAGTTGCTGAGGTCTTTTGTCTATGTCAACCGCCGGGTATTCGAGGACACTATCGTCATGGTCGCCGCAGTCGGCGCTATCAACTTCGACATTCGCGTTGCCAAAGACATGCTATTCGTCGGACGGCCAGCCCGCATTACTGCTTGTGAGGGCACTTTGCTCAAGAAGATCGATGGTCTTGATGCTATGGAGTTCGTTGAGCGAGAAATCGGTAAGCCAGTCGAATCCATCGACAAAGGTGTTCTTAATCTCCTGCTCACAGATAACTCAGGAGATAGCACAATTCGCTCGGTTCTTCTTCCGGAAGACAAGTTCGATGAAACATCAGTGCGACTCTTCGCAAAGGCCCGAGAAGGAGACATGATTCAACTTTGTTTCTCGCCCCCCGAGACGCTCCTTCAGAACATGGCGGAGACCTGCAAAGACATTTCTTCTCTTCCTTTCAAACCAACTGCCGCTATTGTCACCAGTTGCTCTGGGCGGCAGCTGGTCCTCGGTGACGCCATTTCGCAAGAATTCAAGCTCATCCTGGAACACTGCCCGAGTTTAGAGGCCATGGCCGGCTTTCCTTCTTTCGGAGAATTCGCACCTTCCAAGGTCTCTCCCAGCAAGACCCTCTTCCACAACATGACGTCGGTTGTCCTACTTCTTTCGGGAGAATCGGCATGACTCAGTTCTTCAGCATTGGTCGCAAGACGCCTCCCGGTTTTGACCCAACCCGGCCGACGAAACGCATGCTACTCACTGGAGTCATCACCCTTCATTGTGACGATTTGGAACAGGCATACACCCTTCTTCCCGAATTCATCAGTCGCGTGCAAGGCATCGTGTTAACTCAAGGCAGGAAGTTCAGCCAGGAGTTTATCAGCGAGCAACTCGTTCATCTTCAATTACCTGGCCATTTGATGCCGGAGGCTTCCTCATTAGCTCAAGCTACAATGGAACTCATGAGTGATCGCCAGATCGCTTTAGACCACAGCAAGAACATGAGCATTGAGTTAACGAGGCTTCAAGACGCCCTTAGTCGGACAAAGCGGAGCTACAACGACAACATGGACCGGCTGATCATGCGTGCAAATGAAATTAACCGCATGTTCGAGTTGTCTATGATTGGTAGTTTTCGCACCAATCTCGCGGGCAAGCTCATTTTAGCCAACCCAGCCCTCTTGAAGATCATCGGCTACGAATCCTTGGAAGCACTCAACCAAGTCGGCGTTCGTGAGACTTACCAGAATCCTGAGGACAGACAAAAGCTCACCTCCATGGCTCTTGAGGCCCCAGTCTCTTCTTTCGAAACGACCCTCATTCGGGGCGACGGGATGCCAGTCGATGTCCTCTTGAGCGCCTATGTGGTGAATGGAGACAATGGCGAGCCCCGCTTTCTGGAAGGCAATATGATCAACCACACCGCAAGAAAAAAGGCGATGGAAGATCTCCGGCAAGCCAATCTCACCTTGGAGCATGAACGCAATATGTTCATTGGCGGCCCCGTAGTCGTCTTCAATTGGAGGAATGCTGAGAGTTGGCCAGTTACTTATGTATCGCCCAATGTGGAGGATGTGTTCGGATATACCCCAGCAGAACTTCTTTCCGGTGAAATACATTATTCCTCTCTCATTCATGCTGGAGACCAAGAAAGGGTAAGCATCGAAGTAGCCCATGGCATTCAGGCGAAAGGCAGCAGTTTCTCGCATCAGCCCTACCGCATTCTCCGCAAAGATGGGCAAACAATTTGGATCGATGACTTTACCACGATCCTTTGGGATGAGAACGGCAATGCCACTCATTTCTTGGGCTACGTCGTCGACATCACCAAGCGCATCGATGCTGCAGCCGAGAAGGAATCTTTAGAGAGGCAGCTTCAACATGCCCAGAAGCTGGAGAGTCTGGGCGTCTTGGCTGGGGGGATTGCCCATGACTTCAACAATTTGCTCATGGCGATACTTGGCAATGCTGACCTAGTCTTGGAGGAGCTAAAACCCGATGCCCCCTCTTACCCTATGGTCAAGGAAATTGGCCGAGCGTCCATGCGCGCCGCAGACCTTGCCAAACAAATGTTGGCCTACTCAGGCAGAGGTCGATTCGTCTTGGAGACCATTGACGCCAGCCGACTCTTGGAGGAGATGGGAAACATCTTAGAGATTACCATCTCAAGAAACGTCACCCTCAAATTCAATCTAAACCCTCAGATTCCCACGTTCGAAGGCGACGCAACCCAGGTCCGCCAAGTCGTGATGAATCTCATCACCAATGCCGCAGAGTCCATTGGAAACGACCTTGGAGATGTAACCCTGTCGACCGGACAAAGTTTTTGCGATCGACAATTCTTCGAAACCAAGAGCAACACACTCTGGCTCTTAGCCGAAAGAAAGATGCCAGAGAAGACCTACGTCTTCATTGAAGTGCAAGATACAGGATGTGGCATGGATCGGCCCACAATGGACAAGATTTTCGACCCATTCTTCACCACAAAGTTCACCGGTAGGGGGTTGGGGATGTCCGCGGTCTTGGGCATCATCCGAGGACATAAGGGTGCGATTGAAGTCGAGAGTACCTGTGGCGTCGGCACTACATTCCGTATCTACTTCCCTGTTGCCAAGACAGCAGCCTCCCCAGCACGCCAAGGCGTCAAATCTACCCACGACAATTCGCCTTGGCGTGGAGAAGGTACAGTACTCGTGGTTGACGATGAAAAAACAGTATTGACAGTCGCAGCTGGTATGTTGGATTGTTTGGGATTCAAGTCGGTGACCGCAAGCTCGGGTGAGCTTGCAACTGAGATCGTTCGTGAAGGCAAGCAGGAGTTTTCTTGTGTCCTTCTCGATTTAACGATGCCCAAGATGAACGGAGCCGAAACTTTTCGGGCCATGAGGAAAATCAATCCGCGCCTGAAGATAGTCCTTTGCAGTGGCTACAGTCAGCAAGATGCCACCAAAGAGTTCGCCGATTTGGGACTCGCCGATTTCCTGCAAAAACCATACTCCTTAGCCCGCCTGCGGGGAACACTGCGTCGCCTCAATGCCAAGTCAACTTAGCCAAATAAGTAGCTCTCGTTCCAGGCTCAGAAGTCAACGCAATATCTGTTCTACTTCACTTGGTAGGCGCCAGATCCTAAGGATTCCACCGCTGCTCCCAGGCTAGCTGGTATCTCCCCTCCACCGACGAAGAAATACCCACCGGGGCCCAATAGTCGCATGAGGTTGTCCAAGATCTTCTTCTTTGTCTCCACATCAAAGTAGATCAAGACATTGCGAATAAAAACGACATCTGGCTTGGGCAAACGGGGCCATGGACGAACAAGATTGAGCTGGGAGAATTTGACCATAGAGACGATTTCCTGAGATAGGTGCCAATTGACACCATTCTGTTTGAAAAACCGACTTTTGAGACTTGGAGGTAAACCCCGGCGCAATTCCACGTCCGAATAGACTCCACTTTTGCACCGTTCGATCATCTGAGAGGATATATCTGTTGCCTCGAATTCAACTTTCCAATTCGCCAACGCTGGAAATTTGTCCTTGATGATCATGCAAACGCTGAAGGGTTCCTGGCCACTCGATGCGGCAGCGCACCAAATGCGGAGACTTTTCTTGTCGCTATTCTTCTCGATGATCTTGGGGAGGACCTTCTCTTCGAAGACTTTGAATGGAGCATTGTCCCGAAAGAAATAGGTTTCATTGACCATAAGTTGATCAACAACCTTGTCAGCCAACTCTGAAAACGGGCGACGAATAAGCGTATTCATCAACTCGTCAACAGATTCATAGCCATCTTCTTTGCAGATGATTTGAAGGCGCGTCTCCACGAAATAGTTTTTGCTATCGTCGAGGACCATGCCGGTTCTTTCACGGATAAACTCCCGTACCGCCACGAAATTGGATTTAGTAGTCGCCATTTCGAATTAACCTCTCAAACCTACAGGACGTCTTTGTACTGTCATGATAATATCACTAGCGATTTGCTCTAAGGGCAAGACGCGATCACTTCCGTTTGCTTTAGTGATTGCACCAGGCATCCCCCAAACAACACTGCTTTCCTCATCCTGCGCAATAACACGCCCACCCGCATCACGAACAGCCAAAGAACCAATCATCGCATCACACCCCATGCCCGTAAGGACAACGGACAGAACATTCCCGCCGAATACTTTCACAACGCTCCTGAGCATTGGGTCAGCGGCAGGCCGGCAAAAATTCTCGGCTGGCCCATCATCTGGTTTCGCAACCACGTGAACCCCTTGCCGTTCCACCAAAAGATGACGATCTCCTGTGGGAAAGTAGATCGTTCCAGCCTTAATCGGGGTAGCCTCTTTCACTTCCAGCACTTCAAGAGGACAATCTCGAACGAAACGTTCCACAAGTTTGCTGGCAAAATTCGAGGGGATGTGTTGGGTGATAACAATGGGAATTGGAAGAGTCGCGGGCAGAGCTTTAAGGACAATTGACAAAGCATTCGGGCCTCCCGTGGAAGACGAAATGGCAACAATGTCGAATGATCCTGATTTCGTTCTTCTCCCTGCTGGGCTTGAGGCTGTGTTCGAAGCAGATGCACTTGAAGGGGACTTCTTCTTCGCTGGGCTTCGATCCCTGCGATCCTTCGTTGCCGGGCGCGATTTTCGAATCAACGTGCGCCGAACGGGAGTCTCCCCTCGCCGACCTCGCTTAGAAACGGCAGCTCGCCCCCCTTGGGCTTGACCATACAGCCGCCGGATTTTGGGAACCAGCTCTCGTTCCATGGCCGACATGGCTTCAATCCGTTCTTTCCCGGCGACGGGCTTACAAACACATTCGTTTGCTCCCAAAGTTAAGGCCTCGAACGTTTGCTTGGAGCCTTTTTCTGTCAGGCTAGAGAACATGATAACAGGCAAAGAGGGCCACCGTTTTCGAATGAGCGGTAATGCCTCAAGCCCACTCATCTCTGGCATCTCAATATCCAAGATAACAACGTCTGGGTTGTATTTTTCGATGGCTTCGATGCCCAAAAGCCCATTGGCTCCAGTTCCACAAACACGAATCTCTTTGTCGGAGGAAACGACCGCACGGAGTAAGTTCCGCATGACAGTTGAATCGTCAATTAGCAGGACGTTAATCATATTCATGAGACGACACCTCAAACAAAATTCTAAATGCGGCCCAAGGCGCCACTGGCTACTTCAATCTAAAACCCGCGAGCAAAGCGTTGAGGTCATTTGCGAGGGCCGTCATAGCCTTCACCCTCTCCTGATTGCTCTCCGCTAACCGTTGGGTTTGTGTTGCACCATCTGCAACACTGGCAATATTCTCAGCGATCTCTGATGTTTGCACCGCCGCATCAGAAATGCTATTGCCGATCTCGTTGGCTGTGGCTGTTTGCTCCTCAACCGCCGAAGCAATGTTATTCTGAATATCGCTAATTTCGTCAATGATGAGAGAAATACTCTCAATCGCCTGAACTGCTCTATCTGTATCGGATTGAATGGCGTCAATTTTAACAGAAATTTCTTCTGTTGCCATGGCGGTCTCTCTTGCCAGGTCTTTGACCTCACTGGCAACAACGGCAAAACCCTTGCCAGCCTCACCCGCGCGAGCAGCCTCAATAGTTGCATTGAGAGCAAGAAGATTGGTTTGTTGGGCGATGGAGGTGATCGTACTCACGACCTTTCCGATGTCGACGCTACTCGCTCCCAGCTTCTTCACCGTGGTGTTCGTGTCCTCGGCTACCACAACTGCATTATTGGCAACTCTTGCTGCCTCCGTCGTATTGCGAGAGATTTCTTTGATGCTAGCCCCAAGTTCCTCTATGCCCGCCGCAACGGTCTCTACGCTCCGACTAATCTCAATACTCGCTGTCGACACAGAGGAAGCTCGATCAGATGTCTCCGTAGCGTTGCGTTCAACTTGCTGCGTTGAGCCCGACATCTTATCTACAGATCCAACCAACGTCCCGGAAGACTTAGAGATGTCTGCCAAGCTCCCGCGAATCGTTGCAAGAAAGTTATCGAATCCCCGAGCGATCCGGTCAACAACGCCATCGCCCTTGGATCCAATCGAACCCCGCAAATCGCCAGATTTTGCAGCCGACACGACGAGAAGAGTCTCTTTCGCCTTCTTCTGAGCAGCAATGTCATTGCGTCTCTGCTCAGCCACCTCTGACCATTTAACCGAACGACTTAAGACTGCAGAACTCATATGCTCTACTGTTTCTGTGACCGCGGCACTGAGTTCACTCATCTCTCGGCTCGAGTGGCTGTCCAGAGACACAGAAAGATCGCCGCCGCCCACCAGCTTGATAACTCTAACCGCATCCTGAACGCTGTGAGAAATTCGCTTGGCTACAAAGATTCCAGTGAAAATGGCTAGTGAGCTAAAGAAGAGAGCAATGACAGCGTTCCAGATACCAAGGGCAACAAGGTCCTCTTCTCCCATGGTCTGAAGTCGATGGAGACCATCTTGGGCGCAAACAACAAATCGCGCGGCTGCATCTCGAAGAGTTTTCTCAGCCTTCCCAACCGCCTCTGATCCATTTTTCTTGTCTAACTTCGTGAGCCCGCGTGCAGCCTTTTCCAACTCATCCAAGGTTGTGACTTGGTCTTGGAAGAGCGAAACAAGATCACTATCGACAGGATCGACATCAACGTCATCCTCACCGACTTTTATTGCGCCACCGTTGAGAAGCAGGTCAACATTCCTGCGGATATCCGACGCTGCACTTTCAATAGCGCGACTACTCCCAGAACCCCCGCTCAGAGCCTCAGCCTGAAGAAGATTGCCAAGCGCACTTTGATCTGCTGCCACGCGAATTCGGACCGAGTCGGCCTCCGCCTCCCGGATTTCGAGAGTTATTTCCCCTAACGACAAGGCAAAACCGATCAATGCGACAATAGCAATAGCGAAGATTTGCTGAGAAATTCTAAGCTGAGAAAAAAAATTAGTCATCCAAGAACCTTAGCCCCATCTGTGTAATTAGGATTCGATGCTCACGGCTTTATCCTTATCCAGGACCAAGAGCAGATCTTTCTCAAGTTTGTAGGTACCAACAATGAGTTCACGCATATCGTCGGCCAAGGTCTCTGGAGGCTCTTCAAAATCCTCAGCCCCCACCTCAACGACGTCACCGATCTCATCGACGAGAAGGCTAAATAATTCGCCATCTGATCGAACAACAACGTTCATAGGTCGTCCCTTGGCCAAAGGTCCAAGGTTAAGACGAGTCCTCAAATCCAGCGTCGTCACGATCTCTCCTCGAAGATTCATGAGTCCGGTCACGACCTTGGGAGAACATGGAACAGGAGTTGATTCATGGTGCAAGATGACCTCTTGGATATCCAAGACATCAACACCCAAGAGCAGATCATCTACTCGAAAGGAACAAAGTTGTTTCTTGTCATTGACCAACATGTTTAGACCTCACACAATTGTGGCTTAGAATCCAACAAACTTGGAGCCAACATGCCCACAATTTCATCCAGATCCAATAACTCTGTAATCGTATCGTCGATAACGATGGCACCGCGAACACCTTGCCTCTTCGATCCTTCGTCGAGTTCAATGCGTACATCGAGAACATCAACAATGCGTTCGACAACGAGACCAATACTCTTCTCTCCAACCTCGTAGACAATGACGTAAACCGTCTCTGCCTCTTCTTCGCCTTCTTCCCAGTTGCCGAAGGAGCAACCGATAGCGTCGGCGACTTTGAAGAGCGGCATGATACCACCGCGATACTGCAAGACTTCTTGGTTCCCCGTCATCTCTATGTTCGACTTGAGAGTCTCTTCGATGCGGGCCACCTCGCGCAATTCCATTGCCAAAGGTGCAGAGCAACCGGTTTCAACCACCAAGACCGGAACTGCTGGTCCCCGAGAGTCTTCAGAGTCAATGATTTTCTTGGTGGCGGCAATGGCCTCGCCGACTTCACCCAAGAGGCCAGCAATTCGTGCCAGGCCCGTAACGTCCAAGATCAATGCCACCTGACCGTCGCCGAGAATAGTAGCTCCGGCATAGTGTGGCATACCACTGAGTTGCTTACTCAAGGGCTTCACCACAATTTCAATGCTGTCCCGGACCTCCCCAACAA
>WFTN01000252.1 GCA_015485455.1 Planctomycetota bacterium
AAAGACGTGTGATTGAAGAGGCTTTTCGCAAGAAGACAATCAAGGTCCAAGAAAGAATGGATCGGGTGCAACGGTTGAAGTCTGAAGTTGAGGCGGAACTCTCGCTTTTTCTTGACCGCGAAGCAGTGGACTATGTGACCTTGCGACTCGGTCTCAATCCCCGAGCGGCCAAAGAAAGAAAACCGAAAGAACGCGAGGATGCCTTGGAGCGACGTCGGCGTCGGAATGAGTCTGGGGGCCATTAGCCTGCATTGCTGGAATTTATTTACAAAAAGGCATCATTCTCCGTGAATGATGCCTTTTTTGTATGACCTTGACGGTCGATTGCGCCCTCGGAGAGGGAAGAGCGTCGAGGGTGGGTGCACGCTCGACCTCGGGATCAATCTTGATTTGGATTCCGAAGGCGGGAATAAAAAGGCCCGGTTGACAGATGGCGTCAGCTCTCTATCCTCGCCCTTCCCGAAGCACTTGGGACCGAAGGAATCGACAGATTTTTTGTACCGCAAATGGCGGGTTCGAATTTCTCGTTTCTGGCCTGAAAGAATCCAAGGGCGGGGGCGTACAGTTTTGGTCAGCGATCCGTTTTCGACTGTTGAAACGGCCTGACTAACGATGTTTTTCAAAACAGCATGAGGCACAACATGCAGCTTGCCCGCGTTTTCTTAGCGTTAGGGGTCATGGTCATTCTGACTACATTGACTTCTCATGCTCAAAGCCCCTTCGGATCTGGGGCTACAGTGATCAAGAATGCCACGGTTTTCACCGATGGTAAGATCGTCGACAATTGCCATCTTCTGTTCTCTGGCAAGAAACTTCGTGCCATCGGCACTGATATCAAAATCCCAGATGATGCTGACGTGATCGATGGCAAGGGGAAATTCATTGTCCCTACATTGATCGACGCCTCTGCCAGCATGGGGCTTTTCAGCGGAACGACCGCCAGCCGGGTAAAGCGGGCTCATTTTTCCATCTTAGATCGTCTTAATCTTTTTGACGTGGCGGACTTCGGAGATGCCATTGAGCAAGGTGTGACCCACGCTTATTTGCGCAACCGATCCCCACGAGGGTTTGGTGCCCAAGGGGCTGGAATCGTTCTGCCTAAGAAGCCGGGTGGCACCAAAGAAGACATTTTGGTCAAGGGAAGCCAAGCGATCCATGTGAAACTGGGGACTTCCTCTGGCCCTATTGGCCGCTACATGGAAGTGAAAGGTTTTGGTGGACAACTTCTGGCAGCCAAGAAGTACCGCGAGAGCTGGAAGAAGTACAAAGCCAAACTGAAGGAATACGTTGAGGGCTTGGGTTCGAAGAACAAGAAGAAGCCAACCAAGAAGAAAACCAGCAAATCTAAAAAGGGCGGCAAGACTCCCAAGGTCGCACCGAAGAAAAAGGCGGTCACTGTCCCAGGATTCCTTCACAGTCCAGAAGAAGGGGCTCACAACCATGATGATCACAATGATCAGGGTCGTTTGCCCCAGGGGCCCGTCGTCGATGAGATCGAAGGCTGGGATATCTGGAGCCTAGGGAACATCGAAGATCACCCGGTGGTTAAGGCCAAGAAGGCCCGGGAACTGACTGCCCATAATGATGTGGCGATCCCCCAACAGTGGCAAGCGTCTGATCGTCAACTGAGCCCAGCGTATTCATTTGTCAGTGGAGACGGAACGGAGCCCCATTTGGTCAGGGGAGCGGAAGTTAATCAAAACGATCCAAGCTCCATCGAATTGCTTGTCTGCGAACACTGTGGTGGACAGATTGAAGGGCAACCCCATTTTCATCCCAAGGCCGAAGGTTTCGACTTTTGGGAGTTTGCTCCAGATCCCCGTACATCCTCCAAGAAATCGAAGAAAAGCAAGAGCAAGAAAGCAGCCAAGAAACCGACTCAGCCCCGCTATGATCCGGCGATGGAAGCCATGGCGGACTTACTTGAAGGCAAAATGCGTCTTCGTATCGAAGTTCATCGGGCAGAAGACATCAAAAATCTTCTGAAGATTCTCGAAGATCATCCCATGGAAGTGGTCTTGGAAGGCGTGACTGAAGGTTATCGTGTGGCGGACGCCTTAGCCAAAGCGGATGTCCCTGTGATTGTCTTTGGTGATGTCGAAAAGCCTATTCAAGAATCTGACAATGGGGCGGGTCTTGGGGCCTTGCCATTTACTTTCTTCCGTTTTCGGAGGTTTCGCCGTATGGGGCCCACGGCCCCCAGTGGCGGTCTCCCAGTGGAAGGAGAGTTTCGGGCTGACAATGCCGCACTTATGGCAGCCAAAGGTGTTGACGTTGCTATTGCCGCTTCTCTGAAATCGGCCAACGCTTCCCCTCAGCTTCTGATGGCAGCGGCTAGGCTCGCTGGGCTTGGGTTGCCGAAGGAGAAAGCCTTGTCTGCGGTTTCTGAGCTTCCAGCCAAGATGTTGGGAATCGGCGATCAGGTGGGGGTCTTGAAGAAGGGCCGCCGTGCCAGTTTCGTCGTTCTCAATGGTGATCCATTCAGCCCTTCCACCCGCGTTCAATCCATCTACCGGGACGGCAAGCGTTTCTACAAGAAGAAGTAATCCAATATGAATCCTAAAACCAACTTCAATTGTTGGATGAGTTGTGCAGTCATCGTTCTTGGTTTGCTGCTGAGTGTGACTCACAGGGTAGAAGCCCAAAGTCATGCCACAGCAAGAAAACAAGCCACAAAGGTTCAGGCATTTCGTGTTGGCTACTTGGTGTCCGGTGAAGGTCCGGTGCTCAAGGATGCCATGATGATTGTCAAGAAAGGGAAGATTGTTTCCATTGGCAAGAACCTCGCATTGCCAGCGGGGCTGGAGGCCATTGATCTGGGGGAGGACGCTTGGGTTTTTCCGGGTATGGTCAACTGTTTGACCCAGGCAAGTGTGCCCAACGACCTCAAGGAACCACGAGATGCCATTGACTTGGACAACAAATCACTCTCTGTGATCGTTGCGGGACATCGGGACTTTGATTTGTTGTCGTCCGCTGGTGTCACGTCCGTTGTCGTGATGCCGGATGCCCATGGTGTGGTATCAGGTATTGCTGCCGTGGTGAAGACCAACAAAGGGGCGCGGCCTGTCACAGAGGCTGGCCCTGTAGCCCTGGCCCTGACCTCAACGACCCAGAAAACGAATCGTTTTCCTACCTCCCTCATGGGAGCTTTTCAGCTCTTGGGACAGACTCTTTCAAAACCTCAGTCGCCAATTCTCAAGGCTGTGGCAGAGAATAAGAGAGCGAGCATCGTGAGGGTCAATACGGAAGCTGAGGTGCGGGCCTTCTTGAGAATCGCCAACACCCTTGGTGTGAAGTGTGCTATGGCCACAGACGGTTCCATCGCCTTGCGCCGGGCCCTCGGTCAGATCAAAGAACCTATGGCCATCATTCTTCCGGCGCTCAGCTTAGCTTCTCATCGGCGAGCCCAACTCATGCCAGCTCTGCTCGAGAAGAAGAGCCATCAGGTGGCCTTCTCTTCCGCTATGCCTGGTCGGTCCCCAGAGGATCTCAGGTTTGGGGCTTCTTTGGCGGTTCATATGGGGATGTCCCGCTTGGCAGCACTCCGTGCTGTCACCAAAAATCCGGCCCAAATCGCTGGAGTTGGCAAACGGATCGGAACCTTGGCAAAAGGCAAAGACGCCGATTTTATTGTGCTTTCAGGACGCTTGCTCGACGCCAGCGCCGAACTTCAGCAAACCTGGATCGATGGTGAACAAGTATACAAGCGGTCAAGCCCCACCGCTGGAGCCAACAAATGAAGCGTTTGATTTTCGCACTCTTCCTGTCAGCAATCCTGGTTCAGGTTTTGAACGCTCAAACTGCAAGAGCCAATCGACCTGTTTTGATCAAAGTCAGCAAAATCTATGTTGGCAATGACCAAGTGATTAGTCCGGGCATGGTCTTGGTCAAAGGGGGCAAGATTATTGCCGTTGGCAAGAGCATAGAGATCCCTGAGGGGACTATTCAGATCAACAAACCGGGCTGGACACTCACCCCTGGGCTCATTGACGCAGCCGCCAGCGGTTTCGGCAATAGCACAGAAGGTATCAGCGAAGTCATCCCAGGCTTTAAGGTCACCGATGGTCTTGATCTGGGGTCCAAGCACTTGAGAACTTTGGCAAAAGAAGGAGTGACGACGGTCTTTATTACGGCGTCAAATTCTTCGGTTTTGGGCTGCCAAGGAGCGATTGCCAAGACTGGCCGTACTCCTCGTGTCCTCAACGATCACGGCGATCCGAAATTGACGATCAGTCATTCTGCTTCCAGTGGCAATCGTGGGCCGAGCCGATTTAGTAAACTGTCTGTCTACACACGGCGGCCAACATCTCAAATGGGAATCATCTTCGTCGCCCGTGATGCGCTGACGAAAGCTAAGGCTTACGCTGCATCCAAGAAGTTCGGCCTCAAGGTCGAGATGGATGTTCACAAGGAGGTTTTGTCTGCTGTCTTGGGGGGCAAGAAATCCTTGCGCGTTCGAGCGGAAGAGCAGTACGAGTTGTCTGCGGCCCTTCGTCTGGCTGAAGAGTTTGGTTTTCGTCCTATCTTCGAGAATGCCATCGAGGCCTGGCGGGTTGCAGCTGCCATGAAGAAGCAATCAGCGGCAGTTGTTTTCGGTCCGGTGATTCCCCCGGTCCAGGCACCAGTCGGCAGATTTGGTCGCCGTCGTCCTCTCCCGAGAATGCGCGCAAATGCAGCCAAGCAGTTGGTCGACCATGGCGTCACCATGGCATTGACTGCTGGGGGGCATGCCGGTGAACAGGGCTTGGCACGACAAGCAGAGTATGCCATGCGCCATGGTCTGACGCGATTGGAAACTGTGAAGGCTGTGACGTCTCAACCTGCAGCGCTTCTCGGCCTCAAGAATGTTGGCCTGATTAAGTTGGGCTATGATGCAGATTTTGTGCTTTGGACGGGGGAGCCATTTGCGGCTACTTCTCGCCCGGGCCGTGTGTTTATTGATGGTGTTGCTGTGAGCGGCAAGACCTTTTGAGTTAATGCTCAGTCGCGAGATTGAGTTGAATTTCGGACACCAGGAAATGGAGTGGTCCAAATGCGTATCCTGAGTCAATTCGGGCTCGGCCTGATTGCTTTGCTTGTTGTGCTTTCTATGGAAGGGCGAGCTCAAATCAGCTCGAAGGTCTTTCTTGAAGGCGGAACCATTGTGCCCGTCGTTGGAGCCACAATCGAGAAGGGCAACATTCTTATTGAAGAAGGCCGTATCATCGCCGTCGGCAAAGATCTTAAGGCACCTTTTGATGCCAAAGTGATTGATGTATCGGGGAAGACGATCTTTCCGGGCATGGTTGATGCTTGGACTTCAAGTGGCCTCGACGTTGCCAATGAGAACTTGGACGTCGCCCCCTATGTCGACGTCTATGATGTCATTGACCCTTCATCACGATACTTCGAAGAAGCCTTGCGCTCTGGAATCACGTCGATTCACATTAGCCAAGGAGCGAATTGTGTCGTTTCGGGCCTGTCGCGGGTTGTTCATCCCATAGGCATGTCCGTCGATGAAATGACTCAAGACCCACAAGGGGGATTGGTTATTTCTTTGTTCCCCAAGCGTGGTTACGACCACTCTGTTCAAGC
>WFTN01000253.1 GCA_015485455.1 Planctomycetota bacterium
CACCGAGTGCGCTCAGGAGAAGGGCCACCAAGAAAAGGGGCCGGAATTTGTTTATCTTTACGTCTCGATTCATCAGGAGTCCTCTGAGGCCGAAACCCTTAGGTTTGTGTCGGTCCAATCAACGTGCTCACAAGGCAACACTGGATGTCAATATGCGGGGAACCTTCTGTGTCAATACAGAAGTCAAGGGGGAACTCCTCTTTCCCCAAAGCCTTGGGTCTAGACGGAGTATCTCTGGCAAACGTTCTTAGGTTCGGAGAATGCAGTGAAGCGCGAGGCGCTCATTGTGGGTGAGATCAACACCCATGGGGTCGTTGCCCCCAGGGAAGGTTCGCGTTTCGAAGGAAGACGTAAGAAAACCGCCTTCAATTACGGATGAGCGAGAGGCGAGAGCCAGGATGTTGGCGAGAAGCCGATTTCCATCCAATTGCTGCTTAACAGGCAATTGAGGGACTTCTTCAGGGGTGTCAGCACAACAGCAACGGGGAGATTTCGGACTGCAACACTTTTCGCTACAGGCGGGGGCGGTGGTCGATTCTCTTGCACAGTCTGCCTGGCCACCCAAGGGGCCATGGGCCATCATCAGCAAGGGCTGAAGTGCCAAAAGCAAAGCTAAGATTGTGCAAAAATTCCGCATTCCGTGCCTCATGATAAGTCAAAGTAGCGGAGTTTCCGGCTTCGATCAAGCAGCAAACCCGCCCTCGTCCTCATGAGAACAGTAGTCAAACAAAGATTATTCACCGTTTTCTTCCCGAACACGATTTATGTCGGTCCTGTCAGTACCCCAAGTAAGCACGAAAACCTCCAGGTCCAGTACGACTTGGAGGTTCCATGTTCAAATGAGGCTGTTTCCGCCTCAGCGATGCCTATCAGTGGCGGCGATAGTAGTGTCTTCCGTAGGAGCGATGGCCGCCATAGCCATAATTGTAGTGCCTACGGCGGTAATAACCACCATAGCCGTGCCGTCGATAGCCGTGACCACCATAGTAGGACCGATAGTGGCCTCCATAGCCATAGTGGCCCCCGTCATAATAAACGTCGTGGCCTCCATAGTAGCCCCCATGCCCTCCATAGTAGCCACCATGACCTCCGTAATGGCCCCCAATGCTAATGTCGAAATGTTGGGCGCTTGCAGTTGGCGCTGCAGACGCCAGGAAGAGCGCGACAATAGCAGCGGTGAAAAGTGTTGTCTTTTTCATGATTGGATCTCCTATTTGAAAATCGGCTACTCACAGGTTGTTCAGCCGATATGGAAGAAGCACACAACATGCCAACGAGGGGAAATCGCCATAAACCTATGGTCTTATTAGACTTGCTTTTAAGCCATGAATCGTTGATGATGACAAAGTGCCCACTATTGGGGACAGTGTGATATCCTTTCGAGGACATCGTTTTGCGGCAATCGATCTCATTTCTTGCTAAGGAGCCAAGAATGCAGGAACCCCAGGCAGATCCATGGTCACCTCCAGGGTTCGACTGTAATAAGTGCGGTCAGTGTTGTCGTAATTTTGGCCCCGAGATTGGGGTTCGCTTTTTACCCACAGATGTGGCACGAGTTGCCAAAGGCTTGTCGCTGACCAAGGCTGAGTTCTACCGCAAGTATTTGACAATCCGGGGGGAGAAGATCGAGGACCACGACTTCTATTACTTCGCGATGGAATCCAAAAATTCGGACTGCCCCTTCGTACTTGAAGACGACACCTGCGGAATCCACGATTTCAAACCAGAGCAATGCATTCGTGGCCCTTACGGTATTCTCTATCCAACGGCAGTTTCCAAAGACTACGATTGCGCCAAGGATCTCATCGTCCCCGACACCTGGGATACCCGCCAAGACGATCAAACCTACGTCTGCGACTTGCTCTTCATCTCTCCGACTGCAGCCCTTCGATTCATCTTAGAAGAGCCCCAATCTCGATAATTATCTCCTAGGATCGGCAACAAATTGCGCCGGTCTAAGGCCCCACACGTACTTCGCCATGATCGCCACCCAAGTATATTCGGTTCAATGTCCCGTAGCTCAAGGCATAGAAATCAGTACTTGCAGAGATGACCTGGGGAGACCAAACCGTTGCGAAACCAGACATGTCAATGATCGTCCCGTTCGCGCCAACGATGAGTCGGTACTTATGATTGAAGAGAGAAGCGTCCATGGCCCCCTCAACGGCATAGAGATTCTCAGTTGTGCCCGATGTTTGCTGACTCCAAGTGACACCGGCATCAACTGTGCGAAGTATGGTGCCGTTGTCGCCCACCGCCGTCCCTTCCTGGCTGCCCGCGAAGAAATAAACGTCATGAAGATCGACTGTCGTCCCAGAGGTTTGGGCCACCCAATTGAGACCTCCATCAACGGTTCGAAGGATCGTCCCGTTATTGCCTACTGCCCAACCACGATTCAGATTGACGAAGCGAACCGCATTGAGGTTTTCCGTTGAACCAGAATTGAGCACGTTCCAGTTGAACGTATTAACGCTCCGAAGAATCGTCCCATTATCCCCCACAGCGAAGTACCGAACGACATTGGTCGTCAAGTTCGGGTCTTTCCCAAAGGCCACGTCATTGAGGTTTTCTGTGGTGTTGCTCACTTGAGCTACCCACTGATGATTGTTTGCCGCCTCTGCCACCAAAATAGTTCCGCCAGCCCCAACGACGAGGGCGCCCAATGAGGGCTCACCAATAACAGCATTAAGATCGGCTGTCGTCCCGGACGGCCGCTGGGTCCAAAAACCATTATTAAAAGAAAGTGAGCTTCTCTCCCAGATCTGGCCACCGTCGCAAACAGCCCAACCAAAATCCGCACCAAAGAACTTCAAGTCGCGGACAATCTCCGTCGTAGGAATGCCGATGGTTGGCCATGCTTCAATTTCATTGTCAATAATGGTGACAACGACATCCTCGGAAGAAATCGTAGCCCCAGGGGAAACGCCAACCAAAGAAACACGAAACGTCTCATCTTCTTCAACAATCGCGTCATCCAAGATATTGATGGAAATTGTCTTAATCCCAGCCTCTCCGCTCGCCCAAGAAATCGTACCAGTTCCGATGTAAGCAAAATCGATGCCTTCCTGAGCCGTCTCAGCGGTCACCACGAAGTCAACATCCACCGCCAAATCCGCGCCGTTGAAACGCCCAATGCCGACATTCACCGTACTCGCGTTTTCATTCACCTCCTGGTGAGACAAAGCGAAGGCGATGTCCCCAAGACTCGGTGCACTCACATCACTGATATTGATCCGAAACGTATTCCCCGTGTTGGAGGGGACAACATCTCCTGTAGGATTCACCAATTCCAATTCAATGGTCTCAGGGGGCTCAACTACGCCATCTTCCAGAATAGAAAAAACCACAGACTTGGGCCCAACTTCCCCATCAGCCCATGTCACTGTTTCACCTAGAGAAGGAACATAGTTGGCTGAGTACAAGAAATCCGTTGGGGCAAACGCTGTACCAAGCCCCGTATCACGCACGTCCACAGTAGCAACGCCACCACTCCCCCCAGAGCGCACAAGGGTAACTGTGACATCATCACCCTCCATGACGTTGCCTATGGCTGAAAGAAACTTGATTTCACCTCCGACATCGTCATCAATGATCTCCAAGAAGTACGTTTTCCGAGTTCCAATTGCAGCCCCTCCCGTCGTCACGAAAATCTCAAGAACAACTTGCTCGCTCCCTTCCTTGAGGGTGTCGTCAAAGATCGACAGGTTGAGGAATTTGTCAGCGTCGTCCAGGGCCGCCCATGTGATAATCTGATTCATCACCGTGAAATCTGCCCCTTCAACAGCAAAACCACCAACAACAAGAACCTCGGCAGTCACGGAATCCAGGGCCCCAGCCGTGCGCGTAATCGGAATTCCAAGTGTCCCGGAAGTTTCGTCGACTATGCCGATTCCTTGGCCAAATTGAATGGCCCCTTGCGGAGGAGCATCGCTATCAAGAATCTCCAAAGTGAGTCGAGTTTCATCACCCAAAGAGAGTCCAGGGGTGATGTTCGAAAGCTTCAACTCAATGGTCTCCGTCCCTTCAACAATGGCGTCGTCGAGCACGGTTCCAAGAACGAGCTGCTGGGTGGCGGAACCATCCGGAAACGTGACGAAATGGGTGGGGCCACCGTTCAGAGTGAAGTCCACACCTGGCAGGGCTGTGCCATCAACCACATCCACGCGCACCAAAGCAGTGCCGCGAGTTCCTTGACGCATGACATGGACAACAATATCCGAACTCCCAGAATCTTCCGGCAGAGCAAATTGGCTCGCTTGCACAAAAGAGGTGTTTCCAGAAATCGTGGTATTTGAGCCTGATGATCCGGAGCATCCCGTGAGCGCAAATGAGATGACACAAGCAAACGCCACTTGGGCACAAAAGTGGAAGAGTTTCATAGATTTCCCCTGCTATACGGCTGACCCGGATCTCATAGACCGTCCAAGAACAACTTCCGATGACGCTGCAGTCGACTGGGCACTATGGCCATGGTCCAATCTGACGCAATGTTAGGCACCAGAATGTGAAGTTATTGCTGAACACACCCTGAGTTCACTTCTCTCGGGGCCAAGGTACTCTTCATTTGCCCTTAACTGCAAGAAAATCTCTTTTGCCAACCATGGCATAGAACATGCCACCGAAATGCTCCCCTGCGCCCCGGATCGTGCAGATAAAACACGGCACAAGCAATGATCAAATGAGAAGACAGCAAGGACATCAAAAAACGGGCCCTGCGGTGAGATCGCAGAGCCCGTTGCACTCAGTGAGTTGTGTACTTGGCTTAGAGAAGCGCGGAGATGCGCAAACGAACCATGTTCGTGATCCCCAGGCTCAATGGAGCAGAAGGATCAATCACAATTCCTTGCAACTGAACATCGACTTCAAAGTTAAGCCCCAATGGGAAAGTTTCAGTCCAAGGAGTTCCCGTCGATCCCATGAGTCCTGCACAGACACTCGTCATCGAGTTATCTGTCAGCAAGAACAAACTCGGGTTCAATGGATCTGCCTCGCAGGGAGGGAAAGCCATCTTGCCGATACCAGCAGGGAAAGTGAAGGCCAGGGAAGGCGCTGGAGGAAGAGATGCACCCCAAACAATGAACTGAGACGAAAAGGCGTTGGTTGATGGTTGAAGCATGGAGAAGCTCAACGACTGACCAAAACCAAGGCCAACGGTCCGAGTTGGGCCACCGTTTGAGCCGTTGATCAAAAGGACTTGCTCTGGAGCGTTGTTGGCTCCTACGCCCACGGTACCCGCAGCGATTGTCTCAGAGAAATCGAGACAAGTGCTGACACGGATATTGTCTAAGCCTGCTTCAACAATCTCTTGATTACCGACATCGCTCACCAACAAACGGAATTGGACCGTTGAGTTTGGTGTGACGAAATCGGAAACCCGAATATCACGAGCAGACCAACCACCCAGGCTCGAAGTGATGTTCTCAACTTGAACCCAAGCGCCACCATTGCTGATCTCAATTTGCATCGAATCGCTACCGCTCTTCGAATACCACAGATCAAAGGAAATACGAGCTTCAGTCAGTTCGAACATGTCATAGACAGGGGAAGTCAAAATGGTCGTGCCATTATCGACATCGGAGTTAGATCCATTGGGATCGTTGTCCGTCAACCAGCATTGACCACTGCCATCGGAATCTGAAGGAGGATCAAGGCGGTCATTGTTAACAGGAATCCCACGGTCCCACTGGCCATCTGTAGCATTTCCGGAGACGGTGAAACCCATGTTGGTTTCAGCGTTATCAGAAGAAAGGACTGCTGGCATTGTTGCGGAGACAGCACTATGGAAAGCAGCCGGGGCACCTTCCGGGTCTGTCAGTGCTGCGCCACCACCCAAAGGTGCGATAGACACGTACCAATCAAGGGTAGAGCCACAGGGCAATGCTGGGAAAGAGCCTTCAAAATCACCACCACCCAAATCAGTCATCGCAGATGGCGTGAAACCACCACCATTGACACTGACAAAAATTTGAGCTGTGGAAGCATCTGGAGCGCCACCCAAGTTGGATGTACCAACAACAACCGTGGTGGAACCATCATCTGCGATCGATGTAGGCAAGCCATTTGGATAGTTGAAAGTAAACGCTGCAGGAGCAAACGAAACAGTCAAAGTTGGCTGAGCCCCTGGTTTGAATAGATGCAAAGTGGCATCCCCAGCGGCAACGTCGGTAGTGAAGCGGAAGTTGTAAAGAGTACCCCACCGAAGAGCGTTGGCATTCGGGTTTGTGGCGAAGTCATCTGTCGTCCAAGTGACGGTTCCGCCACTCACAGATGTCGCCCAGTCGGTACCAGAGAATGGCTCACCGCTGTGATAATCAACATCGTGAAAACCAATGTTGGTGATTGTTGCGCCAGGAGCAGTTGGCACTTCAAATTTGAATGCGCTGCGATCGGAAGTCTGGTTGTGAATGGCATACTCATAAGTAAAAGTGCCATTACCGTTGTCGGTCAAAAGAAGACCGACGTTAAAGCGACCATCGCCGACGATGTCGTAAGACTTGATCTGAACGTTTGGATCAGCAGCCTGCCATGCGTAGATGGCTGGCTCTCCCCGCTGAGTAGAACCAGTCAGCGACAAATTGTAATTGCTACCAGATGAGAGTGTGAAATTTCCGGGACGCCAAGAAGCGCTGTTGGCTGAGTTACCGTCGGAAGAATCATCGTGAGCTACGTATTGAGCTTCAATGAAATACTGAGCCCCAGCGATGCCCAAGTCTGCACTCTTGATTTGCAGGCGTTTGTAGATGCTGTTGCCCGTGACACCATCACCCGTGTAAGGCCACAGGTAGAAACCAGAAGCCGCATTGACTTCGAACTTGGGGCCCAAACCACCTTGGGAACCATTGAGGCTTGATCCATAGGGATCAGAGCAACCAACACCCAAGCTTGTTGTGGGAGTTGTCTGGCAGGTACTGCAAAGACCACCATTCAGCGCCAAGAAACCATGCTTCAACCAAGACTGTCCGATTTGAACAAAACGGTTGTTGTAGAGGCGGTATGCATTCTGACCAATCACCGGGTGAAGATTGGTGTTATCGATCCAGTCGAGAGGCGTATCACCAATGTTGCACGAAGTCGTGCCACAGGAGAATGCGTCGATAGATCCGACAGCAGAGTAGTTTGTAGTACCAACGATGTCGCCAACGATAACGTCAGCTCCCGTAGTTGTGCCGCCATCCCACTGGGCGTTTGCAGACGGTGTCGACATAGCGACAAGCATCATGCACACGAGCAACGAGGGCAGTACCGCGAGATTCTTCATGAATGCGGGCTCCAAGATCAATTTTTGAATAGCAAATGGCAAATGTTGAATTAGGAGTATTTCTACCCGATTCAGAGCATTTCTGGGAGTAATTTGTTGATTCTATGAAAGAAATTGATGAGGAATTTCCACCGATAAGCCAAATAAGTCCCTAAACCCACTCTATTCGCGACCTTGAGACCGCCTCAAACTGGAGAGCGCCAAGAAGATGAAAGATAAACGGAAATCACCTCGCTATTTGGCGCTAACCCGTCCGCGGTATTTGACTTCAAACATGTGGTACCCCGGCTCATCGATACCTATCTGGATAACCCCGCGGATTTCTTTATCCCCTACTTTGGGCGTGATCGACACGGCGACGCGGGAACTTTTCCCTTCTTGGATGACTTCAGACTTGAGGGAGACACGAGGGTCCTTGCAAAAGACCGTGGCGACTCGCATCCCCGTCCCTCGTTTCTTGGTCACGACAATCTCGCCTGTCCAAGTTTCGCCCACTTTCATCGTCGGGAGACGCAAAACCTGAGGGCTCACCTCAGTCGCGGTGACAACCCGACCCATGACCCGAAATCCCCGAAAACGAAATGGTGCGTAGTCAGTTTCAATTCGAACAATGCCTTCAAAATCACCGGTGGAGAGCTTTCCACCTAAGGACACGTCCAAATGCCAACCATGAACGCCGTCTTTGTTCTTGAAGGGAGTCTTCTTGACTTTGATTTGGCCATCGCTGGGATCAAAAAGGACATCAACCAGCTCCAGTTGAGTCCCAGGACGAATCATGACCGAAACTCGCTTTGTCGTAGTTGAACCGTTCTCAACCTCGCCGAAGTCCAACACCAAACCCTTGAGGCTCAACCACCAGATCGGCTGGATAAACCCGGTCATCGGAAGTTTTGCCTGAGGAGTGTAAGGGTCATCGGAATGAATGATGACGAATTTCTTCACCTCTCCCACACCACGTTTGGCAATCAAATGGAGATTCAGATTAACGGTCTCTTTGGGCTGAATGACCATTTTATCGAGAGTGGCTTCAATGCAGCCACAGGTGAGCTCTATTTTCTTGACGTGAACAGCCCTGGTCCCGGCATTTGTCACTTGGATAACTTTGGAAGCGTCCTGGGTCTGGTCTCGTTTACCGAAATCCCAGCCAGTTTCGCTAAACTTGAGGAATGACTGGGCAGTAACTGCCGACAGGCAAACAAGCAGAAAGAGAATTGAAGTCAGGGCGGTTTTCATCATGGTTATAGCTCTCGGTCAAGATACGTTCAGCTTAGTCGATTCGCGAGCAGGGCCAAAATCTTCCCTTTTCTTTGCTGGACAAGCTGGGTTTTCATGCCCACCACACATGATCTTGAGAATCGGACCGCCTAGCCAAACTCAGAGCCCCCCAATGGGCCTGACGCCATGGGTCTTGCAGGACCAAATGGGGGAAGTCCTGAGACAAACGCTCTGTGAAGGCTGTTCGTACAACGGAGGAATGCAGGATAAGGCCCCCTTCAGTCACCAGCGGCCCAGGATCCGGAGCCAATTCGACCAAAAGCCTGACCAAATGACTGGCACAGCTACGTAAAAGGTCAATAGCGCCCTCATGGCCAGCTCTCGCCATGGATTCGACCCAAGGCCCAATTTCGAAATCTGTCAATGAACGATCAAGTTGCCGGCCGAACGCCATTTTCGCTTGCTGAGCCAGCCAACGCCCAGACCCAGGGTCGCCCCCAGGGCAGCCAAAACCACCGGCACGAATAAGACCACCCGTGGCCCTTCGTCCCGCAGCGATAGCCCCCGTACCAGCAATAAGCACAGAAACGGGCCCGCTCTCAACTGCCGCTTCCAACACTGATTCAGCGTCACTACACACAAAAACATCGCAAAAGAATCGACGAGACAAAGAGTCGATCATGGTTTCCCGCAAGTCTGGCCGCCCAGCCCCGGCAATGCCACAGGCAATGCGACGAAGAGATATGGGGCCCAAACGTTTGAGAAGGCCCTCGATCGTCGATTCAATAACCATCAAACTGTGATCAATCCCCATGCGAATAGGATTCGCCGATTGGGGAATCTCAAAAGTCGTAACGGCTATATCATGCTGATAAGCGTGGGCACGAACACGACTTCCTCCGGCGTCTACAACAACATCGATTTTCTGTGTACTCATAGGGCAGCGCTCATGATTTGTTGAGCCACAAAGTCCTCATCATAGTCTGTTGCTTCCACAGTCAGGTGAGATTTGGCATAGAATGTTTCCCGAGCCGCCATCATCTCGCGCAATTTGGCCTTTGTGGTGGGGGCCCCTCTCCTGCCTGACGTCGGTTGCTTAACCATGATTCCTTCCCAGTGACGATCAATATCAACCTTGACCCAAACGGTAAAACAACTGGACAACAACCTCTCCCACGTTTGTCGACGATGAAAAAGAAGAGCACCGGTCACCATAATACTGTCGCCATCTCGAATCAGATAGTCTTCCAAGACTTGGGCTTCTAACTGCCTGAGCCTCTCCCCCGTGACTTGGGGCGATGGAAAACCATGGGGACTTTCGACTTTGTCAATGAGACGGCGTTCCAATTCCACCAAAGGTCTCTCCAAAGCCAAGGCTAGTTTCCTGCCGATCTTGCCATGAAAATCTTGATCCATTCCCACCAAAGCGATGCGACGACCCCGGCGGTCTTCCAAAGGCAGATCACAAAGGTCTGCCAAACCGATTCTCAGGGCCCGGGAGATCCCTGCCAGCTTAATAATACTTGGGTTTGCCCGCCCGGCTTCCGTTTCCGTCATATAGCGTCGAGAAAGCTCTGAACGCTCTGCCAGTTCAGACAAACTAAACCCTCGGCGTTCTCGATGACGCCGAATCCGTTTGCCAAGCTCAGAAAGAAACCATTTCTCGTTCATGTGGGCACTATACTGCCCACATGTTCTTGTTCAACCATTTTTTGAGCAATATCATGCCCACCCAACGGCCACAAGAAAGAGCAAGCGCTCCCCTGGCCTCGAACCAGACAAAGGAAATGAACATGCCAGAATCGATCAACTTCGAGACCGAACCGTCGAAGTACCGCCATTGGCACCTCACAGTTGATGGTGACCGAGCTCGCTTAGACCTGAATGTCCAAGAGTCAGAAGGCCTGCGCGACGACTACGTGCTGAAAATGAACTCATATGACTTGGGAGTCGACATTGAATTGGCAGACGCCCTCCAGCGCCTCCGCTTCGAGCATCCTCAAGTCAAAGTCGTCATCTTAGGCGGTGTGATGGACCGCATTTTCTGCGCCGGAGCCAATATCCAAATGCTCCGCAGCTCGACCCATGCCTTCAAAGTGAACTTCTGCAAATTCACCAACGAAACTCGTCTCTACATTGAAGACGCCAGCGAAAACAGCGACATGCGTTTCCTATGCGCCCTCCATGGGACTGCATCAGGTGGAGGTTATGAGCTAGCCATGGCGGCGGACAAGATTCTTCTTGTTGACGACCGTTCCAGCGCTGTTTCCTTCCCAGAGACCCCCCTCTTGGGTGTGCTTCCTGGAACTGGTGGCCTCACCCGCTTGGTCGATAAGAGAAAAGTGCGCCGAGACCGTGCAGACATTTTCTCTACCATCGCAGAAGGCATCAAAGGCAAGCGCGCAGTGGAATGGAACTTAGTGGACGCATTAGCGCCACTTTCGACATTCGACGAAAAAGTCAAAGAATTTGCCGACACTATGGCAACTGAATTGCCAGAGAAAAGCGACCGCGTTGGCATTGCCCTCAAGCCGATTACGCCCACGGCCAATGGCGAGAATCTGTCCTACAAATACGTCGACGTCGCCATTCAAAATGATGGTCGAGTTGCAGCGATCACGATGACCTTGCCAGAGAATGCCACCCAGCCAGAAACTGGCGATGCTGCCCGTGAGTTGGGGTCTGACTGGTGGGTGCTTCAACTGTTCCGCGAGCTCGATGATGCCCTTCTTCGCCTCCGAGTTAACCGCGACTTGGTGGGTGTCATCACTTTGCACACCCGAGGTTCTGTCGCTGACGCCCTCACAATGGACGACACCCTGGAGGCCCTCAAGGACCACTGGTTTGTGAATGAAGTGCGCCACCAGATCAAACGTGTCCTTAAACGCCTGGACCTCACGGCCAAGAGTCTCTTTGCCATTGCAGACGAAGGATCTTGCTTTGCAGGCACCTTCTTAGAGATCTTGCTTTCCGCTGATCGCAGCTACGTCCTGAACGATCCAGACTTCCCAGTCAGCCTGGGTGTGAGCCAACTCAACGGCGGCCTCTACCCCATGTCAAATGGCATCACACGGTTAGAAACACGCTTCCTCGGCACCCCAGATCAAGTAGGACGAATCCTGGAAGCCGCCGGAAGTTTCGATGCAGAAACAGCAGACGAATTAGGCTTGGCAACCAGCGCCCCAGACGAAATTGACTGGGAAGATGAGTTACGTGTAGCCATCGAAGAACGCACCTGCTTCTCCCCAGATGCTCTAACAGGCATGGAGGCCAACCTTCGATTCGCTGGTCCAGAAACAATGGAAACCAAGATTTTCGGGCGCTTGAGCGCTTGGCAAAATTGGATTTTCCAACGTCCCAATGCCGTAGGTGAACGCGGAGCGCTCACCTGCTATGGCACACCCAACCGCCCCGAGTACAACTACCAAAGGACTTGATCATCATGGGAATCAACTACAGCGAAAAAATCCCCAACAACGTCGATATCTCCTCCGACAGGCGACTTCAACGGGCGTTGGAAAAATGGCAACCCGCATACTTGGACTGGTGGGCAGAAATGGGCCCAACAGATTTCAATACCAACGAGATCTACCTCCGCACCGCCATCAGCGTCGACCGGGATGGTTGGGCTGACTTCGGCCACGTGAAAATGCCTGACTACCGTTGGGGTATTTTCCTGACACCTACGGACAAAGACAAAAAGATCGGTTTCGGTGATCACGAAGGTGAAGACGTCTGGCAAGAAGTTCCTGGAGAGCACCGCAACAACTTGCGCCGCCTGATCGTGACCCAGGCCGATACGGAGCCTGCATCTGTTGAGCAACAAAGACTCTTGGGCCACACCGCTCCAAGCCTTTACGACATGCGCAACCTCTTCCAAGTCAATGTCGAAGAAGGTCGTCACCTTTGGGCTATGGTCTACTTGCTGCATTCATACTTTGGCAAGGATGGCCGGGAAGAAGCGGAAGAGCTCTTGGAAAGGCGCAGTGGCAATGCCGACCACCCTCGTATCCTTTCCACCTTCAATGACCCAGTAGAAGACTGGCTATCCTTCTTCTGCTTCACGACTTTCACCGATCGTGATGGCAAGTATCAGCTCTTGGCTCTGGCGGAAAGTGGCTTCGATCCTTTGGCTCGCACCTGTCGCTTCATGTTGACCGAAGAGGCCCATCACATGTTTGTCGGCCAAACCGGAGTCAACCGTGTCATCAAGCGTACTTGCGAGGTCATGATCGAAAACCCACAAAAGGACGTCAAGGAGTACGGTGCCATTCCTCTGGAAATCATCCAGAAGTACATCAATCGCTGGGCTTCTTCTTCTGTTGACCTCTTCGGATCAGAAGTTTCGAGCAATGCCGCCACCTTCTTCGCCGCTGGCCTCAAAGGCCGTGCCTATGAAGAAAAGAATTATAGCGAACATGGTGCTCTCGATCAGGGTTACAACATCGAAGAATGGGATGGCAACCGACTGAGCAAGAATGAAGTTCCTCTGCGAAACGCCATGAACGAAGTACTGCGCAGCGACTACCACGCCGACAACGTCAAGCAGACTGTTTTGTGGAACAAAACGACCTCCAGCTTTGGTATCGATTTTGAGTTCACCATTCCTCACCGCCGCTTCAACCGACGCATCGGCATGTACGCAGAAGGCTTCTTCACCCCAGAAGGCGACCCCATCTCGGAAGAAGAATTCAACCAGAATAAGGGCAAATGGTTGCCAACCGAAGAGGACGAAGCTTTCGTCAAGAGCCTTATGGTTAAGTGTCACGAACCAGGCAAGTTTGCCGGCTGGATCGCTGCACCATCCAAAGGTATCAACGACCAAAGTGTCGACTTCGACTACGTTCGTCTTTGATCGATTGCTGCAGGACTGAATCAAGTATTCAGCAGTGATCAAAAAAAACAGAAGAAACCTCTCTTGCTTGTGACGCCCAAAAATGGCCGAATGAGCAGAGAGGTTTTTTTTGTGAGGTTCGTCCATGATCCACCGGCTCAGTTTCTTTCTTTTACTTTGGGTATCAACAACCCAATTGCCCGCGCAATCGGAGAATGTTGGCTTCCAGCCCTTTGTCCGCTCGATTCAGTCCACGGAAAAATCTCTTGAGATAGTCCATCTCAAAGTGAAGTTGCAACGCATCGTAGCCCTGAAAACAGAGAAATCGGATGCCAACAAAGGAGAGAAGATTTGGGCTACAACTCTCAAGAAAAGACAAAGGATTGATAGTCGCTTCAAGAAACTCGCCAAGAAACTACCGCGTATTTCATCTATCAAGCCAACGGACGCCCCCGAACTCGCTGTGCGACTCTTGTCATCGTGGGTCAAAAGAAGCGACGCTGTCACGATCAGAAAACTAGTGGACAAAGACTTGCCAGAATTCCGAAAAATACTCTCTCGCCAGATCTCCGGCAAGAAACGTCGCGACTTTTTGCACGTTGTTTGCAGCCGCCAATCTCAAGTGCCGGGGGTCAGCGATTTGGATGTTCTCATTGAAGTGATTCTGTGGGAAGACTTCTTCTTCCCACCGGCGAAGCCAAAAACGAATCACCTTGACACGGTTTCCATCGACTTGATCTTGCTCTTCACAGATCGGGGTGCAGATGGCATTTCTCAATCTGGTGAAAAATACTACGTCGCCAGTCGATTCTTGGCCGACGGCTTCCGAGACGACCTGAAAGACAAGAGCAATCAAGTGCGCCACTTTTGTTGGGCTTGGCGTATGTTCATGAAATCAAGAAATCCCGCGGCCATTAGATCGCTGCTCTATTTCAAAGAAATTCGAGACTCCAAAACGCGGAAGCTACCCATGAACAAAGCCGACCTTCGACTCAACAAGTGCGCGGGCCTAATCGCCAAGACGGTAAAAAACAACGGTGACCCCATGAGCATCATCGGCACCGCTGCCGTCATGCGCAAGGTCTTAGGAAAAGACACGCTGGTCAAACCTTCTTCGAAGAAAGATTGAAAGACCCCCTTTAGCAAGCCGTCGAGCATCCCCATGCTCGACCTCCTGCAACAGCAAAGAAGGCCCGCGATGTGATCGCGGGCCTTCTTCGTTTTGCCATGAATGAACAAGTGGCCACTTGTTCATTATTTCAATTCGTTCTTTTTCTTACCAGGAGCATGGGCATCCTTGCCCGTTCTTTTCTTTCTTCTTCTGAACCATAGATTAAATAGCCAAGAACGGGCACGGATGCCCGTGGTCCCGGAAGAGCCGGGGTTAGGATCAGGAAGCGAAGAACGGGTTGGAATGCTCATACTCCAAGGAATGAATTTCCGAGGATGCTCCCTTTTCTTGGGACCATGGGCATCCTTGCCCGTTTCTTTGCCTCCCTACCTCGGGCTTGGAGCTACTGGCAATCGATGAACGGCCGAGACGTCCGTAGCCCCCCCAAGGGAATATTCATTTCTTGCTACTTCAATTCGGTCTTCTTCTTGACTTCTGCACGACGGTGGGCACGTCTTCCGCGAGATCCTCGGCGCCTGGCTCCATGGCGACGACGCTGTTCGCCATTTCCTTTGGCTTCACCGCGCTTCTTCATGCGCTCAGCACGAGCTGCTTTTCTTTCGGCCCTATCTAATTTGCCATCCCCATTCGTGTCAGCTTTCTTTTTCATTTCTTCCCGACGCTTCTTGAATGTTTCGCGGATGGCGGCGCGCTCAGACTTATCTAACTTGCCGTCACCATTGGTGTCAGCCTTCTTCGTGAATGCTTTTCGGCGTGTCTTCATTTCTGCGCGACGCTTCTTGAAGTTCTCTCGTAACGCAGACTTTTCGTTCTCGTCAAGTGTCCCGTCACCATTGGTGTCGAACTGTTTCTTCAGTTGAGCGCGGCGGCCACGGTTGCCGCTGCGTCTCCTGCGAGATCGACGACGTTTGGCCCGTGGGCGCCGTCTCTCTTCGCCATTCTCTTTGGCTTCGCCGCGTTTCTTCTTGCGCTCCGCAAGTGCCGTTTTTCTTTCAGCCTTGTCAAGTTTGCCATCACCATTCTTGTCAAACTTCTTAAGAATCTTGGCACTTCGTTCTGCGCGTTTGCTACCTGGCTTCTCTGTCTGTGCCGACAAACTCATTGTCGCCAAGCAAAGTACCGCAATAGTCCATGTCATCAGTTTCATTCTTTACTCCGCGTGTTCTGGGTGAATTATCAATCAAATAACAAACCCCAGTGGAGAGGAGATGTTCTTCTAATTCTCAAATTCCTTCAGAGAAGCTGATCTAACCGCACCTTTTCCTCCGAAGGATTGAGAATCCAAAGAAGGCTACTTCTTCTTCTTTTTTTTCTTCTTCTTGTCTTTGTCTAGCTTCTTGAGTTCCTTCTCCCGTTCCAGGACGCCGGTGCCTTCAGTGACCCATTTCTTGGCTTTGTCGCCTTTGAGGTAGTGACCAAACCACTCACGGATGCGCCAGTGGTAGTCAACCTGATTCGACTTCTTTCTCAGCCCATGGTTCTCGCCATCATAAACCAACATCACCAGTTGCTTCTCGGCCAAACGCGCGGCGTTGTACATTTCGATTCCTTGATGCCAGTCAACAGCTCCATCTTTATTGCCAAAGGCAATGAGGAGGGGTGTGTTCAAAGAGTCCATGCCGAAGATAGGAGAGTTGGCAATGTACGTGTCAACGTCGCGCCAAAACGGCTTGTCCATCCGACCCTGACTCTCGTGAAAAATACGTGCGTTCGTACCGCCAGAGTTCCAATAGATATTGGTCGACATGCTCATCATGTTCGTCAAAGGTGCCCCGGCGATGCCCGCAGCAAAGACATCGGAATGAGAAACAATGAAGGCCGTTTGATAAGCGCCCCAGCTATGTCCAATAAGCCCAATTCGCTTGGCGTCAATAAATCCTTTGGCAACCACGGACTTGACGGCGGGCACCACACAAGCCAAAGCAGATAACCCTGGGTTCTGCGCCCGGTAAACAATGTCAGGTTGAAAGACGAAATAGCCTTGGGTGGTGAAAACCGTGGGGTTGTAAGCACTTCTCTCCGAGGGTGCACTGTAGCCGTGCACCATTTGTGATCGTTTCTCATAAATGTAGACAATCATCGGATACTTCTTCCCCACTTGGTAATCAGCAGGATAGAAGAGCGCTCCTTGAAGTTCCTCCCCGTGGTCGTTGCGGTAGCTGAGCAATTCTGACCTACCCCAGGCAAAATCGGATTGCTGCGGATTGGTCTTTGTCATTTGGGTGGGGTTCGCGAAGTTTTGGTCAGTGACAAAAATGTCTGGCGAATCGTCGAAGGCCTGGGAAGCATAAGCATAGACCTCAGCATCTTGAGCCTTGGCAAGACTGGACGTTCGTTTGTCTTGCAAGAGAAGAGCATCCACAGATCCATCTGGGTTCAGACGCGCGAACCCCGTTTGCTTAGAAGTCTCGCCATAGACTGAAAGATAGATCGACTCATTGGCGTCCAGAAAGTCCTCTTCCCGGTCCAAGTCAAGAAGCCGGTAGCGCAGGCCACGACTCTTGCCATCAGTCAACTGTTTGGCCACGCCGTCGCGAAGAGAAACTTGGACAATGTCAAACTTGTCATAAAGATAAACGAATCTTGAGTCTTGGGACCACCCCCCCAAGCCATAAGGCCGATTCTCATCGGTCAGGACTCCGCTTTCATCGTTGATCATTTTGCCCGGCAATTCGAGCACCTGGTGTTGATTATTCTCAACATGATAGAGGCACCATTTGCCATCCTTGACGTAGGCAATATGGTTGCCGTCAGGACTGCCGCCGAAAACCATCTTGTGGTGACTCAGAATCTCCTGTCGCTTTCCCGACCTCGTATTGACGACGAAAACGTCGAGAAGTTGAGGGCCGAACATGGCTTCTTTCTCGTAGTGATCCGTGTCCCGAGCCAAAGCCATGTGACCCGAATCAAAGACAGTAACGGAATCAGCAACCTCATCGCCGAGTCGTACAAAGGACTTGTTGTCTAACCAAAACGCGCAAAGATAGTTTTTGTTCCGGTCTCGCGCGATGGTCTTCTTCTGCCGAGGGACAATGTTGGTGTCCTTGGCATGCCAAACATCGACACCTGCATGTTCATCAAGAGAATCGCGAAGCGCCTTGGGCTCTTCTTCCTTCTTCTTGTCTTTCTTATCGCTCTTTGATTCTTCCTTCTTGGAATCCGACTCTTTTGTTGTCGGTTTACTTGCCGAAGAGTTCTTCGAAGTCGGCGTTTTAGTCTTCTTGCCCTTAGAATCCGATTTCTTCTTGTCGCCAGTCTTTTCGTCTTCGTCTTTTTCTGCTGGTTCGTTTTCCCAATCGGCGATGGAGAAAAACACCGCATCACCGTGCTTCTGCCACTGTATGCCCCGGGCTGTCACAACGCGCATACCCTTTGGAAACTCTTTGAGATCCCGATGGTCAAAAGTCGTCTTCTGCCCATGACCTGTGCCCAAGTCTTTCCAAACAACCAAGACATGGCTCGGGTCTTCGTCTTCATCTTCGTTATGTTTGGTTTCGCGCAGGAATGCCACATCACGACCATCCTCACGCCAACTGAGAGAATGATAGTTGGCGTTCTTCGAATCAAGATGCTTGAGTGAGCCAGTCGTTGCGTTGTAAAGAATCACACCGTTGCCAACATCATCATGAGAATCCAAAGTCATGGCGAGAAGGGAGGTTTCGTCGGACCAGGCATAGGCACTCACATTGCCAAAAGTCATCTCATCGCCATTCGACAAAGAGCGAACAACAAGATCAGCACCGCCTTCTTCTCCTTTAGGCAAGTAGCGACGAAGAGCGATGAATTTTCCGTCTTCACTAAAAGCAAAGCCGGTTACATCTTCCATTTCATAAGTGTCATCACTGGTGAGATCTCGCAGAGCAAATGAAGTGTGCGCCGATTTCTTGGCCTTCTTCAGTTTCTCCTTTTCTTTCTCCGACTTGCCGATCAAGTAGGCCAACCAGCGGTTGTCGTGAGAGAACTGGCGGCGTTCGCCAAAGGCAATGGTCTCGGTTTCTTTGCTTCCGAGCTTCCTGAGGCGCATCTCGTTTTCGCCATTGGTACGGCGAATGCCGTAAGCCAGCCAGGATCCGTCTCGCGACAAGGTGCTACCCCGAAGCGATTCCCAAGTCCCATAGTCTTTGGCCTCTAAGCTCTTCAGAGTCTTAGGCTCAGTCGGTTTGCTTTCTTGGGCTTGCGAAAATGGCAGGAAGAAGAACAAGAACATCAAGAGGGCTGGGGTAGATAGGAAACTGTTCACTGGAAGCTCCAAGAACTCAATTACGGACTCATGATTTCGTGTTTGGTCAATTGCCGCGCATCATAAAGAGGGCCACCAAGGTTGTCGAGACCAAGGATTAAGGCCTAAGAATCACTTGATGCGGCACATCGACGAAAGCTCTACGCACGGCGATGGCACTTCTTTGCCGTCAAAATAAGATTTGTGCCATGAGGCAATATCATTCATCGCCCGAGGAGAATCAGGGATTTGAGACATGATCTGCCCCCACGCTTCCCATTCGGACCTTCGATAAAAGCAGATCAAGCCCACCGAAAAAATAGGCTGAGTTTAGCCGTTCTCCCTACTGGCGCACTTTCATTTGGACTACTGCCAGAGCGAATGTTCAACGGTTGATAATCGATCCCAGCGGTTGCACTTCGATCTTATCGCTCAACTGGTACGGACGCTCTCCTGGATACACCACGATAAGTTTGTCCAAGGCGAGATCTTCCATTGCAATCTTCATGGACCGAGTCTTGGTGGGGGCATCTCCAAACTTGAATTCGAACCCAACTCGTTTTCCCTTGTCAAAAACAAGCAGGTCCAATTCTGCATGAGAATGAACCGCCCAGAAGTATGCTTCCCGGGGTTGGATAGCATGCAAGACCTCTTCCAAGGCAAACCCTTCCCAAGACGCCCCACACTTAGGGTGGCTCAAGATCTGCCGATGAGACTCAATACCAAGCAAGGCGTGCAGTAAGCCAGAATCTCGGACATAGACCTTTGGCGCTTTCACCTGCCGCTTCTTCAAATTCTCATGCCAAGGTTGGAGTTGCCGAAGCATGAAAGCTCCGGCCAAAATATCTAGATAGCGCCGTGTCGTATGATCGCTCACCCCCAAGGAACGACCGACTTCGGACGCATTGAGTGTCTGACCGTGATAGTGAGCAATCATCGTCCAGAACCTCCGCAGCGTCGGGGCCGCCAAATTAAACCCCATTTGCGGAATATCTCTTTCGAGAAAGGTCTGCACAAAGTTCATTCGCCAAGCAAGACTATCACCATTTGTCCGACCCAAGAAAGACCGAGGGTAGTGCCCCCTCTGCCAGAGCTTTTGCTTTTGCTCAGCTCCAACTTCCTCCAAATTGAATCCCGACATTTCAACCTGCTCGACTCGCCCAGCCAAAGATTCAGAACTTTGCCTCAACAGCTCCGGCGAGGCACTGCCTAAGACAAGAAATCGGGCGCGCGTTGGCTTGCGATCAGCAAGCACTCGCAAACAGGGAAACAACTCAGGACAGCGTTGAATCTCATCAAGTACAACAAGACCTTGCAATGGGCCCAGCGCCGTCATTGGTTCTTGTAGTGCTGTGAGATCAGCCGGATTCTCCAGATCGAAATAGGTAGTTCTTGTTCGCAATGATGCAAAACTGTTTGCAATTGTGGTCTTGCCGCATTGGCGTGGCCCGGCCAGCAGGACAACAGGAGACCGCTTGAGCGCCCTGCTGATGCGCTCTGTGAGGGCTTTGCGTTCAATCATAGATCGATCATAGATTATGAAATCTCGAACTTCAACTACGAATATTCATTATTCCAAACCATACTACTCGATCAGATTTACCAGAATTCAAGACCGCCGCACCCACGTCCATAGCGAGAAAATACAGGGGCGAATCCACCCTCGTTTCAACGCAATAGACGGGTCATCATCGCGCTCTCGAATGGGGGAGGCTGGGAATGTTAAGAACGTGGGCCGTGCTTGGCTTCCCAGCGAGCGACCCAGGCTTCCCAGGAGTTGCCGGTGGCGGTGTCTTTGCCTGAGAAGATCAGACCATCAATGTCGGCTACGCTCAATTTGCGAGCTTGGGAGTCTTCGGAAGGTGGGTAGAGCGAGACGAAGGGCTCTGCTACTTGGAGATCGCGATTGAAGACGAACCCTTGGACTTTTTCGCCGTCTTTGAGCATCAAGGTCACATCACCTCGATAGTCGAAAGCCTCATCCAAGGCACGATGGAGATCAACTTCAGTCTCGATTTTTGGTTCCCAACCCTCAAGGCTTTTTGGCGTTTCTTCAGACATGGTCATTCTCGATAACGGCTCTACTTAGAAACCATAGCTTTGATTGTGCGAAAGAGTCCTGCAGGCGATGAGAAGGTGTCGTCAACTGCTGCAGGTTCATAGCCACTGTGAACCATGCAATTCTCGCATTTTTCGTTGTTCTCATGACCATAGCCATCCCAGTTGGTCTCGTTCATCAGTTGATCAAAGGAGTCAGCGTAACCCTCTTGGAGCAAGTAACAGGGCTTCTGCCAACCGAAGGTGTTGAAGGTCGGGTTGCCCCATGGTTTGCAGTTGTATTCGATATTGCCCTGAAGAAATTCTAAGAACATGGGAGAGTGATTGAACTCCCAACCCTTGCGTGGGTTTTCGATGATTTTCTTGAACAAAGCCTTGGTGCGCTTTCTGCCCAAAAAATGTCCCTGATCGGGGGCTTTGTCATAGCTATAGCCCGGCGAGAGCATCATGCCCTCAACCCCCAATGCCGTCATCTCGTCGAAGAAATTGCGTACCTTCTCTGGATTGGCGGCATCGAAAAGTGTCGTGTTGGTTGTGACTCGAAAGCCCATCTTGACCGCCAAACGAATGGCCGATTCAGCCTTTTCAAATGTTCCTTCGCGGCAGACGGCGAAATCATGATCATCTTTGGAGCCGTCCATGTGAACGCTGAAGGAAAGGTATTTACTGGGTTCGTAATCCCCAGCTTTGAGCTTCTCCTCCAGGAGAATGGCATTGGTACACAAGTAGATGTATTTCTTGCGTTTCACGAGCCCCCGTACAATTTCTGGCATTTGGGGGTGCATCAGGGGCTCCCCACCAGGAATCGAGACAATAGGAGCACCACATTCTTCAACGGCGGCGAAACACTGCTCTGGGGTCAGGTCGCGCTTCAAGATGTGAGGAGGATACTGAATCTTGCCACAACCGGCACAGGAGAGGTTGCAACGAAACAACGGCTCCAGCATGAGAACAAGCGGATATCGTTTTCGGCGCAGTAGCTTCTGCTTCAAAATATAGCTGCTAACTGTCCAGGCTTGTGAAATAGGCACAGGCATGCAAAATCTCCCTTGGATGACATGGTAAGTGCCCTTTGGCCCAGCACAAGGTGAGGGCAGAAGGAATCCCAAGTGCCCATGGTTGCCAGACTCGCCCCAACCCCCTACCGTGCAACAAGAACCACGATTCAGGAGAACCATCGTGTCCAAACTCAGCTTTAGCAATTCGACCAGTGCCGCCCTCAAAGGGGCCTCGATCCAAGTTTTTGCCGCCCCCCAGGCCTTTTTCGCCAAAGGTTGGCTGACCAAAGTGGATGGCGCCAAACTCCCTGCCAATGTCCTCGCAGCGGCCAAGTCCGCCAAAGCAGGCAGCAGTGCCACAATAATCAACTCTCTCATCAGCAACGACGGCAAGACCCGCTGCGTCATCTGTGTTTTGCCCGACAAAGTAAGCCGCCACAATAGCCCCAGCCGTGGAGATGCCATCCGATCGGCCATGGGATCTGCTGGAATCGCTGGAGAAAAAGCCGTCGCCATCGTCTTGGGCTTAGATGACATCGAACACTATTTGGCTGCGGCCAATAGTGTGGCGACGAAGCTCCCTATCTTCACTCGCAAAAACGGCAAGAAGATCGTCGCGGGAGGGGCAAAAATCGCCGCCTGCGCCCAAGACGGCAAGTGCTTTTCGGCCTCGAAAGTGGTCAAAGAGACAGTGGCAGCCAGCAGATGGGCGGCCATGGCAGTCGATACCCACCCAGAAGAGATGACCACAGCCATCTTTGCCCGAGAAGCCAAAAAGTTAGTCAAAGGCTTAGCCCATGTACGGGTCAGCGAAATCGTCGGGCCAGAATTGCTCAAGAAAAAACTAGGAGGCATTCACGGCGTTGGGCGGGCCGCTCCCGTTGCGCCTCGCTTACTTATCATGAAGTACCAACCCAAAGGGGCCAAGAGGACTTGGGCCTTGGTAGGCAAAGGAGTCATCTACGACACCGGTGGACTGAGCCTCAAGATCGGCGGTGGCATGTGCTCGATGAAGGGTGACATGGGAGGCGGCGCCGCCACAACGGGAGCATTCAGGGCCCTGGCTGCTTCTGGTTTCAAAGACAACGTCATCGCCCTCATCCCCTTGGCCGAAAATTCCATCGGGCCCAAGTCCTATCGCAACGACGACATCTTGACCATGCACTCAGGCAAGACCTGTGAAATCAATAACACTGATGCCGAAGGTCGATTGCTCCTGGCAGATGCCGTTAGCTATGCCGCCAGGACCTTTAAGCCTGACATCGTCGTCGATGCTGCGACTCTCACCGGCGCTCAATTGATCGCCACAGGCCTCCGCCATGCAGCCATCGTCAGCAACCGAGAAGGCGTTGAAAGCAAAGCCTTGCAAGTGGGCCGAGAAAGTGGTGACCTCACCCATGCCCTCCCTTTCGCGCCAGAATTCTATCAAGCGGAATTCGCCAGCAAATGTGCTGATATGCGCAACTCAGTTGCCAATCGCGCCAATGCTCAGTCCAGTTGTGCCGCTCAATTCATCTACGCCCACATCGAAGACTTGGACCCGGCTTGGTTGCACATTGATTTGGCTGGCCCGGCTTGGCGAGAAGGAAGAGGCACTGGCTACGGCGTTGCTTTGATGTCTCAGTTGCTCAGAAACCTAAAGCCCGGTGATCTGAAATAGGCCTTCGCCAAAGATCGTTCCAGGCATGGTGTCAGTTCTTGGTGCCATGCCTGGAATCATCGTCTATTTCTTCGCCATCTTACAGATGTGATCGAAATGCTTCTTCGACACTGGCTGAACGGAAAGGCGTGACCCTTTGGCGGTCAATGCCAAACCGTCAAGCTTCTCTTCCGCCTTCAACTCCACCAAAGTAAGGGGTCGGTCAAAGATCTCTTTCAACTTGATATCGACCATATACCAACGGGGGCTGTCTTGGGTCGCTTTAGGATCGTAATGGCTATCTTCGGCATCAAACTGTGTGTGGTCCGGGTAGCCTTCTTTGACGATTTCAACGACGCCAACAATGGCCATAGGTTTCACCCGGCTATGATAGAAGAAAGCCAAGTCGCCTTTCTTCATCTCGTCCCGCATGATGTTTCGGGCCTGATAGTTACGCACACCATCCCAAAAAGTGGTTTTTCCCTTTTCTTTGAGCATAGCCTCGATGGGATAGACATTCGGCTCAGACTTAAACAACCAATACTTCATGAATTAGCCCTGCCGAGAAACTCACCTGTGCGGGTATCAACCCGAGCGATATGCCCTTGGGAGATATGCTCTGGGACTTGCACCACATGGCCCGTTTCCAGAGTCGCTGGCTTTTGGCGAGCAGTCGCTGAATTTCCTTTGACGCTGGGAGCGCACTCGGTGATTTCTAGCTCAACGATCTGAGGGAGCTCCATGCCGATGATCTCTTCGTTGTAGACCATCGATTTGAGACCTTCCATTTCTTCTTTCAAGAAGTTGATTTCCCATTCTAAGTCTTCAGCCTGGAGAGAAAACTGCTCGTAGTTTTCTGAGTCCATGAAGTGATAGGCATCTTGATCCTTGTAAAGGAAGCTGATGGCACGCTTATCGAAATCAGGCACGCCAAATGTCTCGCCACCACGAAACGACTTGTCGCTCTTTTGTTTCGTCTTCAGGTTGCGCAAACGCACTTTGTGAATCGTGGCACCGCCCCGAGCCTGAGGGCTCGATACAGTCAATTTCTCCACCATGCAGGGTGCCCCATCAAAATCGATGATCAGGCCCTTTTTGAGATCGCTCGTCGTATACATGTCGTTTCTCCGATTGGGCAAGATTGTGCCAAGTCGCAGACGGAAGTCCAACCTCGAAAAACGAGCGATAGCCCGACTTATTCATGAGATCGTGATCGTTGTGTGAGAAAATACCCCGCAGAGAACGATTGGTACTGCAATTCCGATTCGTTCTCTTCGAAACACAATACAGCCAGTGAGCGCCGCGAGGTCGTGAATAATTCGGGTTAAGACCAATTCTGAGGCCGAATCACAGTTCTGCTCAAGTCATCCAGTGTATTTCCAGCCAGAGAATCACCAAATCGACAAGAGCCAAGTGGGAGGTGTCCAATCGAAATTGACTCGTAAGAATCGCAGCAAGGTTTGCGGATACTCTGGCCCAACGGAACCAGAAACTGCTCCCTGCACCATACCTTCGTGCATCGAATAAAAAGCTAGAGCAATTCCAAGAACCAGAACCCACCGTCGGCATCGAAGTAAAGTAGCCGCCGCCAGGATGCAAAGAGCCGGGATCATGGGTGCCAGGTAACGCAACTGAAACCCCATACCATTCAAGCCAATGGCAGACATGAATAAAAAGAAAGACCCGCCCCACAGTAAAGGAATGCTCATCCAAGGCTCTCTAAGATTTCGACGGGCACAGCCCAATGCGAAAACCAACAC
>WFTN01000254.1 GCA_015485455.1 Planctomycetota bacterium
GCACTGGATGGACCTCAAATGGCAAAAGGCCACTATCTGAGGGATTCAGGGCTGAGTCAATCCAAGAAAAGAGCGTTCCCAGGGGGGCGGTTTTTTTTTTTGGAGAGAACCATGATCCCCTTCCTCGAAGGCATCACCTTCGACGATGTCTTGCTGATTCCTTCCTACTCTGAGATTCTGCCTTCTGAGATCGACACCCGTAGCCGTGTGTCCCGGAACATCCAAGTGAATGTTCCTATTCTCTCAGCAGCTATGGATACAGTCACGGAATCGGCCATGGCCATCGCCTTGGCGCGCCAGGGCGGCTTAGGCATCATCCACAAGAACCTCAGCTTAGAAGATCATGTTCGCGAAGTGGACAAGGTCAAGCGCTCAGCCAACGGGATTATTGAAGATCCTGTGACACTTGGACCGGGTGTCAAAGTTGGCGAGGCTCGGAAGCTGATGGCTGAAAATCATGTTTCTGGGGTCCCTATTATCGACGAAGGGCGTGTTGTCGGTATCTTGACGAAGAGGGATATGCGCTTCCAACTTGATGACGAAGCCCTTGTGGCATCGATCATGACCACCGATCTCGTTACCGCCCCTCCAGGAACAAGCTTGGATGAAGCCAAACGAATCCTTCATGGTGCGAAAGTCGAAAAGCTCATTTTGGTGAATGCGGCTGGGGCCCTGGCTGGCATGATCACTATCCGCGACATTGACATGACCGAGAAGTATCCCAACGCTTGCAAAGATCCCAGCGGTCGTCTCAAGGTAGGTGCTGCCATTGGCGTTAACGATATTGAGCGAGGCGTGGCCCTGGCCCATGCCGGTGTTGATCTTCTCGTCGTGGATACAGCCCACGGCCATTCGCGTAACGTTGTGAATGCCCTTAAGGAGCTGAAGCAGAAAGTCGCCGTCGATGTAATTGCCGGCAATATTGCCACAGGAGATGGGGCACGGGCGCTGATCGACGCTGGTGCTGATGGCATCAAGGTTGGCATCGGACCGGGGTCTATTTGCACAACGCGGGTTGTGGCCGGTGTGGGTGTCCCCCAGATTACGGCGATCTTGGAGACGCGGCGGGTCGCTGAGAAGGAAGGGATCCCAATCATTGCCGACGGCGGAATCAAATATAGTGGTGACATCACCAAAGCTTTAGCTGCCGGCGCACAAACCGTGATGATGGGAAGCATGTTGGCTGGCCTGGACGAGAGTCCGGGTGAGCGCATTATGTACAAAGGCCGCTTCTACAAAGAGATCCGCGGAATGGGATCGATCGGCGCCATGGTCAAAGGCAGTAAGGACCGGTACGGTCAGGCTGATGTCAAGTCAAGTGACAAGCTCGTCCCGGAAGGCATCGAGGGGCGTGTCCCCTATAAGGGCCAGCTCGCCGGCTATGTTTATCAACTGGTGGGTGGGCTGCGGGCTGGCATGGGATACGTTGGCGCTCGTACGGTCCCGGAGCTCAAAGAAAACGCTCGTTTCGTCAAGATCTCGTCGGCAGGGCTTCGAGAAAGCCATCCTCACGACGTTGCAATTACCAAAGAAGCCCCTAACTATGGACTGGAATCATAGCCGTGACAAAGGTTGTCCATGAGAGAGTTGTCATCGTTGACTATGGCTCTCAATACACTCAGCTCATTGCTCGGCGGGTTCGCGAGCATCATGTCTTTTGCACCATCACCACCCCAGACGTGGAGCGAGCCGAACTCCATGAGCCTGGAGTCAAAGCCATCATCTTGTCCGGAGGTCCTTCCTCCGTCTATGGTGACGATGCACCGCGCTTGCCGGATGGCTTGATGGATGTTCAAGTTCCTATCCTTGGGATTTGCTATGGCATGCAGCTTCTGAGCCAACATTTTGGTGGCAAGGTAGAAGCAAGCAAAGAGCGGGAATTCGGTCGCAGACAGATTGAATTGGTCAACGAAGACGTTTTGTTCCAAGGAACTCCCAAACAACAAGATGTTTGGATGAGCCATGGAGACCAAGTGAAGCAGCTTGATCAGGCCTTTGAGGTCTTGGCTAAGACCGACACTTGTCCATGGGCAGGCGTCCGCCACAAAGAACTGCCAATCTACGCGATCCAATTTCATCCAGAAGTTCATCACAGTGATCACGGCAAACGAATCATTGGTAATTTCCTCTTTGACATTTGCGGTTGCAAGGGCGACTGGCAGATGTCCGCTTTCATTGACGAACAAATTGCAAAGATCAAGGAATCCGTGGGTAATCGCAAAGTGATTTGTGGTCTTTCCGGCGGTGTTGATTCGAGCGTTGCAGCGGTTCTTGTGCACCGAGCTATTGGCGATCAACTCTCATGCATTTTTGTCGACAATGGTGTGATGCGACTCAATGAAGGGGTGGAGGTAGAAGCTGCGTTCAAAGAGCATTTTCATATGGACTTCCACAGTGTGGATGCTTCTGAAAAATTCTTGTCGCAGTTGGCTGGGACGGATGACCCTGAAAAGAAGCGTCGCATCATTGGACATCTTTTCATCGAAGTGTTTGAAGAGAAAGCCAAAGAGTTCGACGACGTCGGGTTTCTCGTTCAGGGTACCCTCTATCCCGACGTCGTTGAGTCTGTTTCCGTCCGTGGGGGCCCGAGCCAAACTATTAAGAGTCACCACAACGTCGGTGGTCTTCCGGAGAAGCTCGGATTTGAACTTATTGAACCTCTCCGTGATCTCTTCAAGGATGAAGTGCGGGCTGTAGGTCGCGAGTTGGGAATTCCGGAAGTCCTTATTGGACGCCATCCTTTCCCTGGCCCAGGATTAGCAGTTCGGATTCTGGGGGAGGTCACAGCTGAGCATGTTGATTTGCTGCAGAAGGCCGACGTCATTCTTCAAGAGGAAATGCGCACAGAGGGCATCTACGACGAGATCTGGCAAGCCTTTTGCGTCTTGTTACCAATCCACTCTGTGGGAGTCATGGGCGATGAACGAACTTACGAGAAAGCCTGTGCTGTTCGTTGCGTGAACTCTACCGATGGGATGACTGCCGATTGGTACCCTATGCCCTATGAGATCATGGCAAAGATCTCGAATCGAATTATCAATGAAGTTCGGGGCATCAATCGCGTGGTTTACGATATCTCAAGTAAACCACCGGCGACTATCGAGTGGGAGTGACCCCCTTCGTGACAGCAGCAAGGACTTTTTGTTCAGCGAACACTTTGTTGGACGAAACTTGGTCCTAGAAGATTGCGGAATCGCCCGTTTTCCCAGCGGGCAAAACCCAATGGATGGCCTTGGTAGCGCAAGAGGATCTGCTTGCCAATTTGCATTTTTTCTATGGATGGGTTTAGCTCCCCTCCATAGAGAAAATGCCGGGCCTCATCGCGGCTAACTTCTAAGAAATTGCGGCGAAAGGACGCCCCGAATGCAAGGGCGAATTCCTGATGCAAAAGTGCTTCACCTTCACTCAAAGTCGCGATTCTCAAGCCTCGACGGTTAAGCCCTAGAGTCCGCGCTACCCGTAAAAACCCCGGTGGATTGAGAATCACTTTGCCATCCCGGACCTCTAAAGATCCAGGGCATTGGCTTAGTTCAAAGTCGAAGTTTTGCTTCAGAGTTTGCTGCAAGGAGATCAATGGAGATGAAACCTCACTCCCAGCATTGCTCAAGTCATTTCGGTTTGGGGCTTGGCCAGCTTTCTTGAAGGCAGCGACGAAGAATCCGCCGGTGTCGTAGTGGTGGGGAGAAACCCAAAGATATCCATCTTGGGTGACGCTCTTGGACAGTTCTGGAATTGTCTCGCCTAGGTCACAGGTCAGCAGCTCATGGGGGTGTCGGTGGACAAAATTCGCTATCGCCAGCTGGTTCTCTTCTGGGGATAAGGCGCAGGTGGAATAGATCAACACACCCCCAGGTGCCAATGATTGAAGGGCTGATTCGAGCAGTTCTTGCTGTGTTTTGGTGATCTTGCGGAATCGCTTGGGATTCCAGCCCCGCAGGGCTTGGCGGTCTTTGCGAAGAGTCCCTTCTCCAGAGCAGGGGGCGTCGACCAAAATGGCATCAAAGGCTTCGGGCAGGAGTTTTCCGATTTCGCGACCGTCTTGTTGAGCAACGACACAATTGGAATGTCCAAGGCGCACCAGGTTGGCGACCAAGACTTGAAGACGGCTGGCAGAGGGTTCATTGGCGACAATCAATGAGTTCTCCATGGCAAAAGAAGCGATTTGCGTCGTTTTTGAGCCGGGAGCTGCGCACAGGTCAAGGATGAGAGTGGCTTTGGGATTGAGTCGCCTGAGGACTTCCGCTGGTATCATCGAGGCCGCTTCTTGAAGATAGAAGAATCCCAAACGATGTTCCAACAGTGTCCCGGGATTCTTGGCACCTATTAAGGTGAAGCCCTCTGCTAGAAACGGCAGGGTTTCTAAGGTCCAATTTTGCTCTTGGACTAATTGGGCCCACGATTCTTTGGTGAGTTTCTTGGGATTGCGTCGGAGAGTTATTGGCAAGGGACGCTGAGCGGTCTCGACAAATTCTTCCACTGCTCCAGTTCCTCCCAAGAATGGGCGGATATGGTCTAAGAACTTTTCTGGTATTTTGGCTGCCATAGATCGTCAATAAATCCGCTTAAATGCTGTTGGGAGAGTGTGTGCGTTTTGCCCCGGGGATAACCGGAGGATTCTATCGCCCAGGAATGGCAAAGGTTGGCAAACTTTCGTGGTTTGCTTCATCTCGTGCTTGGACTGCGAATAGCCAATCATCCTTTGACTCCTCCAATTCGCATTTGAGTACGAGCCCAACATTTCTTGATTTCGTCCAAGTTGGTTCATGGGTTCGGCGCATCAGGATACGATAGGATTTGGCCCCAGGTACGGACTTCCAACTGAGGTTGGTGTTATTTGAGAGACGGCTCGAAATATAGGCAGCAGCAGGGGGGCGTGGTGCCCGTGCGAGGGACAAAATCGCAGCGGCGTTGATGCGCGCGACGCGGGCAATGTAAGCGGGGTCGACATTTTCTGGGAAGTCGCCATAGCGGATGCCATTTTCGATACGGGGGTCTTGGTGTTGCTGGGTGAAGTTCTCTTTTGCTTCTGTCATCCTGAGAGCGGCGTACCCCAACTCAGTAAAGGGGCGGTGGTCTCCTCCACGCAAGAAACGGTCGAGTCGAAAAATCAGGCGGATTTTCATCTTGGGCACATAGGTTGCGGCCGCATCCGCCAAATAGCGGGCCCATTGCCGGGAAGGGCTGTCGCTTTCGCTGGGGACGCGAGCGAGTCGTTTCACGCGTTCATGGGAGTTACGCCGTGCTTGTGGCCTTCCTTGTGAGAAGACCCGGACGACGAATTCTTCGTTCTTACCATTTTTGTCTTTGGCACCGCCAATGATGTCGTTGGTGATCATGGCTTCAACTTGGACTTGGCTCTTGTCCATTTGCTGAGCCAGATTCTTGGCACCCCAAAGGCCTTGTTCTTCAGCAGTGAGGGCGGCGAAAATGATAGTCGCTTTCGTTTCCACTGTTGCCAAAACTCGGGCCAGTTCCATGACGGCGGCGGTTCCGCTGCCGTCATCATTGGCTCCAGGGGCATCGGTGGTGACATCATTGCGCTTGCTCGCCCGGGAATCGTAGTGCCCACTGACAACAATCACACGCTCGGGCTCGCTGCCATGAAGTATGGCCAGAACACTCCGAATCTCTTTGACTTTCAACTTTGAAAGGGCCAGCCGATCACCCCGAGCAAATTTGCGGGGGTCAAAGGAGTCGTAGCGAACGAGCATGCGTCCCGAGCTGGAGGCTGCACATTTTTCAAAGTGTTTCTTGATCCACTTGCCAGCCTCTACGATGCCTCGTTTCTTGCCGGTTGACAGAGCATGGCGCGTTCCGAAGGAGGCAAGCCTGTTGATGTGAGCTTGAATTCGATTGGAGTCAATGCGCTTAAGGGCATCAGAAATCACTTTGTCCTGAGATTGCAGGGGGATGGCAAATGCCAAAGAAAGTGCCAAGACGATCAGTTTGAGTTGGGGCGACATGAGAAACTCCTTGTGGCTGCATTGGATCTTTCCCGGGACTACTTGTCTATGGGTTGGGTGGGAGAAGGCAGAATTCCCTTGAAATCGTGCAAGAATGATACCATGGTATCTCGATACATAGGTGGTAATTGGCGGAGGGAATTCCATGGCAGAACGGAAAATTAAGATTGAACGGGTTCAAACCGGAATCAGGATTGAAAGACGTATACTTAAAGTCCTCAAAGGTTTAGCTGAGTTTCATGACATCAGTCTTGGTGATCTCATGGAAGGTATCGTCTTGCATAGTTTTGAGGGGAAATCACCGTTTGGGATGAGATCTTTGGCGGTGATCGAAAGTCTCAGGAAGATTTATGGTCTCGACTTGGATGCCCAGGCTTCACACAAACTGGTGGAGGAGAGCTAAGCCGATTCCCCATGAGTGCTGTATTGTGACTGCATTTTCCTCAAGCTTTTCTGCTCCTCCACACGATTATGGAGAAGAAGCACTCGATTAGGGATTTATTCTCATGGATACATTTGTAGGTGGGCAATCGGCTGAGTTGATTGCGCTTGCTGAGAAAATTGTGAACGGGGAAGCCTGCGAGATTCCATTCGATATGGAAGATTCTGCTGCTCTCGATAAACTGCGAGCGACAGTAAGAAAGCGAAATAGCGAAATCTTGGATGAACAAGTGGCGCTATCGGTTTCGATCAATGAGACCGCCGTTTTTGCTGTCACTTTGGCTTCGGACCTTTCTGATGTGGCAATCGAGTCCGATTCCATTGCTTCCGCATCGGTGGAGTTGGAAGCAACAGTGAAAGATCTCAACACCCATGCCAATGGGGTTCTTGAACGAGCTGAGATCGCCAGTGGAGCAGCCAACTCTTGCGTGAGTTCCATGCGTGAAACAACCTCCGCGATGCAAGACATTGATTCATCGGTGGAAGGCGCGCGGCAGCGAGTTGGGGAGCTGGCTGGTTTTTCCAAGGAATTGGGGAAAATCACAAAGACAATCCGCGAGATCGCCGCACAAACGAATCTTCTCGCCCTCAACGCCACGATCGAAGCGGCTCGTGCCGGGGAAGCTGGCAAAGGGTTTGCAGTTGTTGCCAATGAAGTGAAGGCCCTTTCGGGGCAAACTGCGGCGGAGACCGTGGTTATTGAGCAATTGCTTGAGTCCATTCAGAATGAGATCGTCCTGGTATCCAATGCTATGGAACAAAGTGCTCAGGCCGTGGGGCGGGGCAACGAAGCGGTAGACGCAGTCGGCAATTTCATTCAAGAATTGGATGAGTCTACTCAGTCAACTCATTCGAGCATGCAACAAGTGGCAGATGTCCTCGCCAGTCAGAGCCAAGCCATCGCTGAGATCTCGGGAAATGTCACCGAAGTTTCCAAGAAAGCCGATCGTTGTGGCGTCAGTGTTGGCAAGATTGTTGATGCCGCAGCCCAAGGTGACACCACCATTATGCCATTCTTGACAGACTTGGCTTCTAAAGATATTCCTGGAAAGATCGTCAAGCTGGCGAAGTCGGACCATGTCATTTGGAAGAAACGCCTTTACGCCATGCTTGTGGGCCGCGAAGGTCTGCGGGCAGAAGAATTGGCAGATTGCCATTCTTGCCGCTTGGGCAAGTGGTATGACGGGGTGGATGCTGAGTACTCTCCCAAGTACGCTTCCTTCCGCGACTTGCGAGATCCTCATCGTTTGGTTCATGAGCATGGGATTGCTGCGGTCAAGCTCTACAACAGTGGCCGCCTTAACGAAGCTATTGGCGAAGTGGCTCAGGTCGAGTCGGCATCTCAAGACGTCTTGAGGTTGCTTGCCCAGTTGGAAGGGGAGATGCCTTAACCCCGATGGCTGATGAGTTCGGCTTTGGGGGCATTGGAAGGCTCATGACCTTCGCGCTTTGCAATCAATCATCTTCATATTTTTTGTATCGGTCACGAATTCGAAAAAAGCCCGACGGTGAACAACCGTTGGGCTTTCTTTTTTTCGTCCAGTTTCAGCTGTCTTTCTTGCTTCATCCCTCGACTTGGGCATTTGCCTCAAGAATACCTTCAGTGATTGGCCAGTCCGGGACGATCAGAACTACGTGGGATATTTCACATTCGTAGGAGCATAAAGTATGAAAATCTTGATTTGCGATGACTCAATGGCCATGCGGCGCATTGTCAACAGAACACTGAGACAAGCTGGATTCGAAGATCACGAGGTGGTCGAAGCCGAAAACGGCAAGCTTGGCCTGGAAACAACGGAAACAGAGTCTCCCGACCTCATCTTGAGTGACTGGAACATGCCTGAAATGACGGGAATCCAATTTCTAGAAGCACTTCGGGCTAAGGGTGACAAAACTCCTTTCGGATTCATTACTACAGAGCAGACCCCGGAGATGCGTCAATTGGCTATCGAAACCGGGGCTGACTTCTTGCTGCCAAAGCCGTTTACACCGGCAGAGATGGCAGAAAAAATCGGCAACTTCCTCTCGGAATAACAAATCAGAACACAAGAATAGGAACGACTATCATGGCCTTAAATTCACCCAACGCAGAATCTCTCAACTCGCTTCTTGAGATGCTTCTGGGCGAGGACTTAGGTGTTTCTTGCGCAGAAGGCGGCGTTGACTTGGGTTCTATCAAGAAACCTTATGGGTCTTTGCTCATTGATGACACCGACGAAGTCGTAGGTGTTATTCTTGCAGACTTGACCGCGGCAGTTTCTTTGGGCGGGCAATTGATGATGCTCCCCGTGGGAGGATTGGAAGATCAGATTGACGAGAAAGATCCAACAGCATTGGTCATCGACGCCGTCTCTGAAGTCTTCAACAATTTAACAGTCACAATGAACACCATTGAGGGCAATCCTCATGTGAGATCGAAGCCAACAAAAGAGTTGGCATCGATCATCGCGGATGATGAACAAGATTGGATCTCTTCAGCTTCTCAAAAGACGGAATACACCGGAAAGTTCCTCTGCGGCGACGGCATTGTTCAGGTAATTTCCAAATGAATTCTCCCCGAGGAGGAGCATTGCCATTTGGCGAATTCCTCATGATGATCGGCCGCGTTGAAAAAGATGATCTCATTCGAGCTCTTCGTCTTCAACGTAAGCGGCAGACATCATTGCCCGACCTGGCAGTAGAACTCGGGATGCTAGATCCGGAAACCATTTCTGCGGTAACCGACTTTAGCGGGGAAGAGTCGGGCATTGACTTCATCGAAAGAGCTGTAGGTGGTCGCTATTTGACTGTCGACCAAGTCCTTGAATTGAAGAAGGTGCA
>WFTN01000255.1 GCA_015485455.1 Planctomycetota bacterium
CGCTACTGTCACCATCAAAGGTGTAGAGGATACTGCCGTCGAAGCCAGAAAAAACCCGGGCACTGCCGCTGTGACTTCCGTTATTGTCGTCGAAAAAGGCACCAACAATGAGGTCATTACAGCCATCCGCATTTACGTCTCCAGCATTGCTGACCGAAGAGCCAAAGAGATCGTTAGAAGCGTCACCGGCAAAGGTGTAGGCTATCGTCGCCTGAGCGTAACTCAGGACGACCGAGGTCGGCGCCAAGAAGACCCGGGCACTGCCGCTTTGGCTTCCGTTGTTGTCGTCCCAAATGGCACCAACAATGAGGTCAGCAAAGCCGTCCCCATTCACGTCTCCTGCATTACTGACTGAAGCGCCAAAGACATCGTTCACACTGTCACCATCAAAGGTGTAGAGGATACTGCCGTCGAAACCGGAAAAAACCCGGGCACTGCCGCTAAAACTTACCATGTTGCTGTCTCCAGGGGCGCCAACAATGAGGTCAGCAAAGCCATCCCCATTCACGTCTCCTGCATTACTGACTGAAACGCCAAAGTTTTCATCTGAACTGTCACCGTCAAAGGTGTAGAGGATACTGCCGTCGAAACCAGAAAAAACCCGGGCCATACCGTTACCACTTGATACAAGGACATGCTGAAGGGCACCAACGACAACGTCAGCAAACCCATCCCCATTCACGTCTCCTGCATTACTGACTGAAGTGCCAAACCAATCCCCGCTACTGTCACCATCAAAGGTGTAGAGGATACTGCCGTCGAAGCCAGAAAAAACCCGGGCACTGCCGCTATCAAAGCCGGTGTTGTCGTCTCCAGCGGCACCAACAATGAGGTCAGCAAAGCCGTCCCCATTCACATCTCCTGCATTACTGACTGAAGTGCCAAATCTATCGCTATAACCGTCACCGGCAAAGGTGTAGAGGATACTGCCGTCGAAGCCAGAAAAAACCCGCGCCAAGCCGCTACCACTTGCGAAGAAGCCTTGTTGAGGGGCACCAACAATGAGATCAGCAAAGCCATCCCCATTCAAGTCTCCTGCATTACTGACTGACACGCCAAAGAGATCGTTCGCACTGTCACCATCAAAGGTGTAGAGGATACTGCCGTCGAAGCCAGAAAAAACTCGGGCACTACCGCTGTTACTTCCGTTGTTGCCGTCTGTAGGGGCACCAACAATGAGGTCAGCAAAACCATCCCCATTCACGTCTCCTGCATTGCTTACTGAGGTGCCAAAGCTATCACCCGCACTGTCACCGTCAAATGTGTAGAGAATACTGCCGTCGAAACCAGAAAAAACTCGGGCACTACCGCTGTTACTTCCGTTGTTGTCGTCTCCAGAGGCACCAACAATGAGGTCAGCAAAGCCATCCCCATTCACGTCTCCAGCATTGCTTACTGATTGGCCAAAGTTATCACCCGCACTATCACCGTCAAGGGTGAAGGCTTTCGTCGCCTGAGCGTGACTCATCACAGACATCACGGCGATAACCAAGAACAAGCACACGACGGACTCTAAGTTTCTCATGGGTTTGTCTCTCTACGATGAATGATTTTTTTGTCTTAGCTTTTTCTTAGAGTAGCAGATTGCATTCTAACCGCAACCATATGAAAATGACGATACTGCGGAACGTGTCAATGAAAATGAGACGCCCTTCATTTCTAATTACTGTAGATCATGCTCAGTCTCGACAGTCTTCTCGGGCCGATTGATCCAGACGACATCTGGGATTTCTGGTGGCGTTGGTTTCCCATGGACAAACCTCTCGGGATGGCGGTCGTGAGCAAGCGTTAGCACTTTCTGGGATTGTCCCGGTTTCCGTTGAAAGCCAGCGCATAGGATCATTGACGGTTGCTCGGCCCGCTGACTTTCAACGGAAACCGGGACATCCCCCTATGTCACGAGACATGACTATAATCTGGATAGCTCGTCGAACAGGGTGGGCGTTGATCATACTCCGAATGGCGGCACCGCTGTTGGAGATGGCTATGAAGTTGATGATGTCGGGGACTATACGAAGATAACTTTTGGTTCATCTGTCGTCGACTACACCTACGATTCCGCCGGGAACCGCGAGAGCGTTACCGACATGGGACGCACCTGGCAATTCGATTCGGCAAATCGGATTGTGGCTGTCTTGGAAAGCTCGGCCGAGTGGTCTCGATATCAATATGATGCCCTTGGGAGGCGGACGAGGAAGCGGTGGCTTTACACCGGTTCCACAGCGAATGAGACGTGGCGACAGTACAATTACGGCGGCGCCACTATTCAGGAGTACGAAGTTACGGTTGACGGCCAAGGCAACGAAAGCGAGGCCTTAGAAACAGAGTACCTGCCGGGTATTCTTGGTCTTTCAGGAATAAGAACTGACATCCAGACGATCGAAATTCACGGGTACTTCCAATTTGATGGAGCGTCTTCCATTGTTTCGATTTCTGATTCGAACGCAACTGCCAGCGTCTTGGAACACTATCGATATGATCCATTCGGGTGTCCAAGCGTCTATCATGATGACACACTCACCTCGCCCAATGTGTTGCTCGGCAACAGCTATTTGCATGGCAGCGAGTTTTACGATTTCGAGCTGACGAACCTTGCTTCGGGTATCTCTCTTTTCGCAAGCGGTGACGATCCAGAGATTGATCGCAAGATTTCTGGAAGGCGTGGACGGACTTCCATGGCAAGTGGCGTTAGTCCAATGGGTATGGGAGTTGCCCCAGAAATTGGTTTGCCTTCAGGGAACGCCGGGAATGGCCCAGCGACAGGAACTCCCGGTCCGCTTTCGCCAAGTGGTGATGGCGGAGGTGGAAAAGGAGGCCTGCCATTTGGCACAAATTCCTGGGGCAGCCCTGTTCAAACCGCATGGGCTATTGGCATCCCAATTTGGGGCATCCTTGAGAAGACTGTGTACTTGCCGGAGCCCGAGTATCCGGTTTTTGGCCCGGCCCTGCCTCCGAAGGTTACACGAGAACCCGTGCTTGTCGGCCATCAGATGTTCTATTGGTGGCGAATTGACTACCCAGATGGTTCATCTAAAGGCAGCAGCAGTTTTGGGACTCCCCAAATTGATATTGACGGTGATTTGGTCATCGTGAACGACTTCAATCCTGGCGGCGTCACTACGGACTACCGTCATCTGCAAGGCGGCCCAGGAACTGTCACGGCAGGTTTCGTCGAACAGGCACTAAGCAACATGCTTTTCTTTGGTTTTATATCCATCCGGCAAGCCCTTGAGGATCGTTGGTATGAATTGCAGGCCCAGACCGCTTCACCTGGGCTTCGGGGTGCGAATGGTCGACCACGGTCACAGGAGTGGATGCGCTGGTTCTACGAGACAGGCACATGGCCTCTCCGGTACTTCGTCGACGAAATTGGCTACGCTCACGATTTCCTTGATGAAAGGAGCAGGGGATTTCCTGGAGCCGCCAAAGGCTGGACCAAGAAAGGGCCTTCTGGGCAAGAAGCTGCAATTCACGATATCAAGTTGTTTGCAACCACTGCAGGTTTTATGATAGGGGGCACTGCTACTTGGTTGTTGGGGCGGGCAGCTATAGTTTGGGCATCAACTAAATATGTTGAAGTCGTAATCGGCGCCACAACTTCAGGAGGAGCCGCAGGGACAAGCTCTCGAGTGAGAGACTTATCCGCAGACCTTATTCGAAAGTTCAATCGAATGGTAGGTGGCTCCATCGAACTTATGGGACGAGCAGAGACGACAATTGCTAACATGTCCTATCGCACCGGGGTGTACGACCGTACAGCGGTTGCAATTCGAGATGTCGCGGGAGGACATTTGTTTAATGACGGCAACAAACGTACAGCCCAGATGATAGCTGAGCACATGTTGGGCGGCTTGAGGAGTGCCCATTACCGCAGTGTCATCGATAGAGTTGCGACTGGAAGTCTAAGGTCGGTCGAACAAATTTCCGCTGCGTTGCGTTGATGACACTAAATGGTAAATTTCGATCGTAAAATAGTGAGATGTTATTGATATGAATGATTTTGAAAAAATTCGAATAGTCGAGTGTCCCAACCTGTTAGGGCTCGAAGCTGAGTTTTTCTTATTGCAAGAAGTTGCAAACGCGGGGAATTCGGTGATCTTGAAAATTGATGGGGGCCGTGATCGAGATGTTTTCAGCGTCATATTCTGTAACAACAAAATCGACTCCACGCCTTTTCGCAGGGATGGTAGCGACCTTCGGAAGTTGATGAGAGAGTTGATCGTCGCGGCCAATAAGGAATAGTATCCACCCCTGTGCATCCCGAAAACCCAAGGAACCCATCTTGACCGCCTGTCAAGCCTGCGATTTTCGAGGGTAACCGATGAGTTGGGCGTTGGTCAACTGAGTTTCTCCGGGAGATGAAAAGCCTGGACAGACTTCGACATGGAATCGACCTGTCTCTTTCTCTTTTCTTAGGCTGCTCGGTGGTAGCAGTGGTGGAGTCCGCCAAGAACTGGCGTGGTCATGATTTCGCCAATCGATTCTGTGGGGCGATGGATGGGAGCGTCGCCATCCAAGGAAAGATGACAACGATTTGTGTTGTAGTAAGAGCCAACGTATTCGCGAAGGATGCGTTTGAGATGCTGCTCACCAAGCGGGATGATGTGGTCGGTGCATTCTCTTCTAAGGGTACCAATGATTCTTTCGCAGTAAGCATTTTGCCAAGGGCTTTTTGGCGCACTGATAACTTCCTCGATGCCGAGTGCCTTGAGCTTATTCCTGAAAACTTCGCCATAGATGGCATCACGATCACGATGCAGAAAACGTGGCTCTTCTCCACATGGGAAAGCCTCGAGCATTTGCTGCGCAGTCCATTCAGCGGTTGGATTCTTAGTGACGTTGAAATGAAGGATCTTTCGACGGTCATGGGACATGATCACGAAGACGTAGAGGACCTTGAACGTTAAGCTGGGTACTGTGAAGAAGTCACAGGCGGCACTAACGTCCATGTGATTCTTGATGAAGGTTCTCCAAGTTTGGCGAGCACGATCGTCGTCTTCATGTTTGATCATGTAAGTTTCCACCGTGGACTTGGCAATATCATGGCCGAGTTTCCGCAGTTCGTTTCGAATCCTTGGTGAACCCCACGTGCTGTTCTCTGTCGAGATCTTTCTGATGAGATCGATGACTTCGTCGCTGGTTGGCGGACGACCTCCTGACGGCGATCTTGATTTTCTCTTCCAGTAGTAGGCGAAGCCCTGTTTGTGCCAACGGATGACGGTCTCTGGTTTCACAATCGTCAAGTGCTGTGACCAGTCTTCCCAAATCCGTGAGAGAAGAATCCAGAAGACGCGATCGCTGTCTTCGAGCTTCGCTTTCTTGATGCTGCGTTGCATGACCATGACTTGTTGGCGAAGGGCGATGTTTTCAAGAACGAGTGCTTGGCGGTCGGCACTGATCTTCCCCCAGTTTGGTAGACACGGAGAAAGGAGTATATAGTGCTCCAGAAAGGTGGCCCCAAATGCCCAAGAAAAGAAAACAGTATAATCGCGAATTCAAGATCGAAGCGGTCAAGCTTACGGAAGA
>WFTN01000256.1 GCA_015485455.1 Planctomycetota bacterium
CACTTCTTGTTGTGCCCACGCCTTCAGCCACCTTCGGGGTTTCCCCCAGAATGTCTTGGAGAGTTTCGCCCCGGCCCAATCGCTCTCCCACCGCCCGATTTCTGCCGAATGGCGAGAACGCTGTTGTCATCAGGTCGCCCACCCCAGCCATGCCATAGAAAGTTTTTCTCTTGGCTCCCAAGGCGCATCCGAGGCTAATGATCTCAGCCAATCCCCGGGTGAGAAGCGCCGATTTTGTGTTGTCCCCGAAACCTAAACCATCGGTGATGCCCGCAGCTAAGGCGATGATGTTCTTCAGGGCACCGCTGAATTCGACTCCGAAGAGATCCTCGTTGGTATAGGCCCGAAAGGATGGGGTGGATATCTCTTTCTGTAGCCTCTGGTTGAGGGCCTTGTTGTGAGAAGAGATGGTGACCGTGGTGGGAAGCATCTTGGCCACTTCTTCAGCGTGGCTCGGCCCAGAAAGGCAGACCACGGGGTTCTTGCGACCGACGTACTCTTTGATCACCTCCGTGGGCCGCAAGAAGGACTTGTTTTCAATTCCCTTGGTCAGAGAGACGATGGGTATGCCTTTGGGGGCAAGATGTCCGAGTTCTTCCCAGGTCTTACGCAGGTACTTCGTTGGGACTGCGGAGAGGATGGTGTCAGCCTCTTGGATGGAGCCCTCGGCGTCGGTGGTGATTTCGAAGCTGGGGTGGAACTTGTATCCTGGCAGGAAAATCGTGTTCTCGCGCTTTTTCTGCATTTTCTTGACGTAAAGCTCGTCATGGCCCACGAGAAGGATGCGCCGATTTGGTTTCTCGGCCATGATCGCCGCCATGGCCGTTCCCCAACCTCCAGCTCCAATCACACAGATCGTCTTCATTTCTTCTTTTCCCAACTTCTGTCTTCTTCGCCGCGGAAGATCCGTTTGATGTTTGAGTGGTGCATGATCGTGACCAAGGTGGCGACTGCGATCAAAAAAGACTCGTAGGCCCAAAAATTCTCGCCATTGGAAGTCCAGAGATACCAAATGGGCATGCTGATGGCCGCCAGGACGCTGGCTGCCGATACTAAGCGGGTACTAGCGGCCACCAAGATCCAAGTTAGAATGGAGCAAAGGCCAGTCCAAGGTGCTAACGCCAAGACAACTCCAGAACCGGTGGCGACGCCTTTCCCTCCTCGAAACTTGAGGTAAAAGGGGAATATGTGCCCGATCACTGTGAGGAAACCGCCCGCGATTGGCAAAGGAATGTTGTTCCAAATTGGATCATCCGCCAACAAATACGGGACGCAAGTGCCGATCAAGCCTTTGGCGAAGTCGAGTAAGTAAATGATAACAGCCCACTTCTTGCCCAAGAGCCGCCCCGCATTGGTGGCACCAAGATTGCCGCTGCCAAAGGTGCGAAGATCGCAGCCTTTCACTTTCCAGGTGATCAAGTACGACCATGAGATCGAACCCAACAGGTAAGAAACAAGGCACCAGATTAAGAAGGGCGTGGCATTCATGGTTGTTCTATATTGCCGAAGAAGCGATCTCTCAGGTTTTTCATGCTGCTGTCACCGAAGGTGAAGCGAAACTTGCCTCGTCGGATTTCCGCCAGACGAATAGGCAGTGTTACCAAACTTCCTCGACGCTCAACGGTGATTGTGGTCGGTGACCCAGAAGGAAAAAGTCGAATTTCTCGGTCAAGTGCTTTGCTGGCGTTCTTGCCTGCGAAGCGAATCACCCGGTCGCCGAGTTGGAGCCCTGCCCGAGCAGCGGCCCCGTTGCTGGCCACACTTACGATTTTCGTGCCACGAAGTTGGGCGCCGAATTGAGAATGACTCCCGGCATCGGCATCGATGACAAACCCAGATTCCCTGGCAATTTCTTTGTAAGGGCGGACAGCCGTGTCATTGAGTAGGTTGTTGGCCAAAATCCCCACACCTCGACTGCCTACCTCTTGGCAAGCCAAAAGGAAGGTTTTCTCCCCGATCCGGTTTCGCTGGCGAAGCAGGAAGGGGAGAAGGGCCGACAGATCTTTTTCGCCTTCACTGTCACGGATCGTGGCTAGGTCGAGAAGCAAAAGGACTACAAGACCTCGGTCTGTGGCATCAAAGAACTGGTTTCTCTGATTCGAGCTGGCGAATTGTCCCGGGCTGTCTTGACGCAAAGCCATGTTGGTGGCGGCTTCCTGGAGAGTCATCAAGCGCTTCGCTGGTTCAGATTCGACCCGGTTGATGACTTGAGCCAAGCTAGCCAGAAGCTGTTGTTCTCCCATGAGGCCGCATCTTTGCATCAAGTGAAGGCCGAAGTACTTGCCCAGTGCCTCTGGAAGCCAAGCCATGGGGTCGACGAGGAGTCGATCGAAGTCAACTTGATTCCAATCCACGGGCTGAAGGACTTTGTTCAAGTGCACTTGGGCCGTGAGATTTGCGAAAGACTGGAGAGCAGCCCCCACGCTTCTTTCTGAAATGGCGTCGACTTGACCTATGCTCATGGAGTGGGATCCTGCGGCTTCGCATGATTGGCCATGACCCAAACCAAAGGAGAAAGCCACGAAGAGATCTTTCTTTTTCTTGCTTGGCCCAAAATACTGGTGGCTTTTCTTGAGCAGTTCTTCAACGCCTTGAGCCACTTGATTGCTATAGGTTGAACTCTGAGGGGAGACGATGATTTGGGTTACTTGGCCATCAATCGTGACTTGATGCTCACTGTAAGAGCCCAAGTGAATGGGGGCTTGAATGAAACTGCCATAGCTCGAAGCGGTATAGGAATTCGGACGATCAAGAGCATCCAAGGAAGAATAACTGTTCCACTTGAGGGTCTCCGGTAAACCTAAGTAAACCGAGAGGCTCTGGTTCCGTCGTCCTTCGACGTACATACAAATCGAACCTGGGTGGAGGATTCCTCCTTGGTCGTTGACCAAGCTTGTGCCGTTGCTGAGTCTGGGGCTATGGACCCGGTATTTGAAGACAAAGTCCTCTCCCCCGGCGCGAATTCGCCAACGGTTGGCGCCGACTCGATTGATGTTGAGGGTTTTTGCTCCTCGGCCTCGGGCGTTGACGCGGCTCACCAAGGCCGCAAAGTCGTCTCGGATCAAGCGTCGGGGTGCCCAGGTTGGCATGACGAATTCGACGAAACGATCGTTGTGATTCTCGACCAAGATCGAGACTTCGACATCATGACTGGCTGGATTCGGGATTGATAGGTGATAGGTGAGATCGGCCTGCCCCGAGACTTGGGGGCGGGGGATCGTCCTATCTGAGGAGCCACGGGTCCCGGTTTCGGATTCACCCGTTGTGGCACAGGACGTCAAGATGACGAGTATGAGTAGAATAATCTTCTGCATGTCTTTCCCAATCCAGGTTCAGGCGCAATGCCATCATAACCTGTGGCTTCCCGGTGCCAAGAAGAAGGAAATGAAGGAGAAAACGAAATCAGAGTGTTGGCGATGGAAGTCCCAGGCAAAGACCACGATTTTGTGAATCAGTCGGTTTCCCCCGGGTATCTAAGAGATTTCCTGAGCAAAAAATGAGGCGATCGGGCGCTTTTGGCGGTAGAACTATGGAATGACTTGAATTGGGCCCCCAAAGGGCAAAACCCCGGAGCAGATAAACATGTCGCCCAAGAACTTCTGGAGGCTCCCTCTTGCCCTTCTCCTCCTTTCTTTTTGCCAGTTTGCCCCGGCCCAGTCAACGGCTTCCAAGAGTGCAGCGGAGTTGCGTGGATCGGTGACTCCAGAACGGGCTTGGTGGGATGTCTTGCACTATGACCTGACTGTCGAAGTTTTTCCCAATTTGCGGTCGCTCAAGGGCAAGACGAAGATCGCCTTTCGCGTTCTTTCTCCCGGTTCTGTCTTGCAACTTGATCTGCAAAAACCCCTTCAAGTAACCGAAGTTCTCATGGGGTCGACCAGACTTTCTTTGAGACGAAAAGGCCATGTCTATTGGATTACCTTTCCCAAACAGCTTGAAACCGGAGCCGATGTTGAGATTACCGCGGCTTTTGAGGGCACCCCAACACCCAGCCGCAATCCTCCTTGGAGTGGTGGGTTGTCATGGAAGAAAGATAAACAGGGTGCTCACTTTATTGCCACGACTTGTCAAGGTATCGGTGCAAGCATTTGGTGGCCGAACAAGGACCATGGCTATGATGAACCGGACAAGGGCATGGACATTCATGTGACGGTTCCCATGAACCTTGTTGCCGTGTCCAACGGCCGCTTACTCAAAACCGAAATGGACAAGGACCGTAAGACCAAGACATTTCATTGGCAGGTCAAAAACCCTATCAATAATTATGGCGTCAATTTGAACATCGGCGACTACGTTCATTTTTCAGAAAAGTATCGAGGCGACTTTGGCACCTTGGACATGGATTACTGGGTTCTCAAACGAGACGAGGCGAAAGCGAGGAAGCATTTCGTTGAAGCGCCCCGTGTGATCGAGGCCTTCGAATATTGGTTCGGCAAGTATCCTTTTTATGAAGATAGCTACAAGCTGGTACAAGTGCCTTATTTGGGTATGGAGCACCAAAGCTCGGTGACCTATGGCAACGGATTCCGTAACGGTTATCGAGGTCGAGATCTGAGCCGGACCGGTGTAGGCTTAAAGTTTGATTTCATTATCGTCCATGAGTCGGCCCACGAGTGGTTTGGTAATAACATCTCCATGCGAGATGCTGCCGACATGTGGATTCATGAGGCTTTCGCATGCTACGCCGAAAGCTTATTTGTTGAGTACTTCTTCACCCGCAAGGAAGCTCAGGACTATATCATTGGCATTCGTGGAAATATCATGAATGACCGTCCTATTATTGGGACTTACGGAAGAAACGAATCCGGGTCTGGCGACATGTACTACAAGGGAGCAAACATGCTCCACACCCTCCGTCAAGTGATTGACAACGATATCGTGTGGCGTCGTATCATAATTGGTTTCAACAAGGAATTCTGGCACAAGACAGTGACCACCCAAGAGTTTGAATCTCACATGGGAAAGATGGCTGGTCTTGATCTGTGCTTTCAAGGTCGTGTCTTTTTTGGTTGTTGGGCGTGGATGATGAATCAAATCGGTGCGAGATAGTACTACAA
>WFTN01000257.1 GCA_015485455.1 Planctomycetota bacterium
ACATGATCCATTGGGTCCAACAAAGAAATGCCACCGGAGGAACAGAGCCCACCACGTAGACCATGGATTCTTTGATCGATTTGAGAAGTCCCACATGTTTCTTGCGGGCCCAAATGAGGTAGACGTAAAAGACAAGGAGCGGAACCACACCGGCATAGTCCAGGGCTATGGAAAGCCCAGCACAGAAACCAGCTCCTAATCGTCTCCAAGATGTTGTTTGCTGCTCGTCCTGGTCTGACCAGATCAACCAATAAGTGAGGAAAACCGTGATCATCAAGAAGATGTTGTGGTTAAGATAGGCAGCCCGATAGAAAATAGGGGTGGCAAAGGCGAAGAGAAAACAAAGGGCCGTGGCTCGCTTTTCTTCTAGTCCACGCTTGCGGAGGACACAGAAGAAGAACGCCACAAAAAGCGCGCAGATCGGGGCCATACAGAAGAAGCTGGTGATGACGGTGGCCCCGGCGAAACGCAAATCTAAACCCCGCGCTTTGACCTTCGCCATGAAAGCTCGGCGATTCTTGTATTCCGTCTGGTAATTGCTGTCGGATGGACCGTTTCGAGCCAAATTGTCCAGGCTCTTTTGCTCTAGAGCGTCAAGCAAAGGACCAAAAAGGGCTAAGACGGGAACCGCCGGCAAAGACCCGGTTATCTGATTGCCAATGTAGTAGTGGCCGTCCGTGTGTTTGAAGATGTCGGCGTGGAAGTCAGCATATTCATCCAGCTTAAGATCCCCATCTTCGAGTAAGCTAAAAGCTGGATAGTGCTCGCGGACGACATTGGTAGCGAAGTGGGCCGCAAATACGACCCAACACACCAAAAAGATCCGTGTTGGACGGGAAGAGAGAAGTCTCATTGATTTTGATCTCAAATTACTGATGCCACTCACATTCATCGACTTTGCCGTGTATCCTAATTCACGATGATTCAACTGCCAGCAAAAGAAAAATTCGCCAACAAGAGTATTCTGGTTCTGGGCGCTTCCGGCTTTCTTGGTCGTTGGGTGTGCGCTTGTCTCTCCCAGTTGGGACTTGAGCCCCATCTGGCGCTGCGAGACCCAATTCGGTTTGAGCCAATTTGTACAAGGTGGCAACTCAAGGGCCAAGCCCATCTTTTGGATGTGACGGAGGAAGCATCCCTGGAGAGTCTGATCGATGCTACGGGGCCCCAGGTGGTGTTCAATCTTGTGGGCTACGGTATTGATCGCAGAGAAAGAGACGGGGGATTGGCTCGGGAGATCAATCAAGTCTTCCCTGGGCGTTTGGTTGAAGTCCTGAAAGCAAACAAATCCTCGGGAAGAAAGCGCCTTGTCCACGTTGGATCAGCCTTGGAATACGGTGCCCAAGAGAATGATTTGGTCGAAACGACACCTTGTCGCCCCGAGGGGCTCTACGGGACAACGAAACTCGCCGGAAGCGAGGCGGTTCTCAGGGGCGGATCTGAAGACTTGGAAGTGATCGTGGCTCGGTTATTCACCGTGTTTGGACCTGGGGAACATTCCAATCGACTTTTGCCATCTTTAAGGCGGGCTAAGAATAAAATGGAAGCCATCGACCTGAGTGACGGCCATCAAATGCGGGATTTTACTGAAGTTTCTGATGTAGCGACAGGTTTGGTGGCTCTCGGAGCTTGCCCTGACCTGCGCTTTGATCTGATCAACTTGGCTTCCGGTTCTCTCAAATCCGTCCGTGAATTTATTCTCACTGCGGCCCAGGTCTTGAACCTGGCAAATGACTATCTAAACTTCGGTGCGATCCCCCGTTATGCCGATGAAATGCAACACGAACCTGTTTCTGTCGTCCGCTGCCGAGAGCTTCTTGGAGCAGTACCCAGCAGCGATCTTAAGTCGAGGCTCGAAGCCGCCCTTACATTTGAGGAAGAAAGACCATGAGTGCGAGTCAGTCGTCGCTTTGTCAGCGAAGAAATGACTGCCGGGGCTGCGGCTCCGAAGACCTGGAGCTTATCCTGGATCTGGGTCAGCAGCCCTGCGCCAATGCCTTGCTTGGGTCGGTGAAAGAATTCGAATCGGAACTATCGTTTCCACTTGAGATCTTTCATTGCAAAAATTGCCATCTAGTGCAGCTCTTGGATGTGGTGGATGCTGAACATCTCTTTGGTCACTACCTCTATCTCACGGGTATGTCCGAGACCATGCGGGTTCACTTTGCCTCCTATGCACAATTTGTGGTGGCAACGGCAGGGTTGGCACAAAATCCGGGCTTGGTCGTCGACGTGGCCAGCAATGACGGGAGTCTCTTGAAGGCATTTCAGAACCTGGGCAGCGAAGTTTTGGGCATTGAACCTGCCAAGAATGTTGCCGCCATTGCCGAACAAGCAGGCGTTCCCACGGAGAGTGCTTTCTTTAGTGAGGAGGAAGCCAAGCGTATCCGAAAGTCTCATGGACCTGCGGCCGTGTGTTGTGCTAACAATGTCCTTGCTCATGTGGATGACACCCAGGGCTTCTTAGCGGGCATGAGAACCTTGGTAGAGCCTGAAGGTTATGTGGTGGTGGAGGCCCCTCAGCTTTGGCATCTTATTGAGAACCTCGAATATGACACGGCCTATCACGAACATCTCTGTTATCTATCTGTGACGGCATTGGCAGGGATCTTCTCCAGAGCAGGACTCTTCTTAGAAAGTGTCCATGACGTCTCTGTGCATGGAGGGTCTTTGCGCTACGTTGCCCGACCTCAAGGTGTGCTGGACGATCATGATCCTGCGGTCTACAAACGAATCGAAGCTGAAAAGCGTGTTGGTCTGAATGACTCAAGCAGACTCAAAACATTTGCTCATGATGTGGCCAGAAATCGCGAAACCCTGGTAGCCATGGTGAGGGAGTTCAGAAACCATGGCAAGACGGTGGCGGCCTATGGTGCTCCAGCCAAAGGAAATACTCTGCTCAACTACTGCGGCCTCACCGCAGAAGATATCGAATTCACCGTCGATCGGAGCCAACTGAAACAAGGGCGATTCCTGCCTGGAACTCACATTCCCATTCTTCATCCAGATGAGCTCCTGAAGCGGCAACCAGATTATGTCATGATTCTTCCGTGGAACATCGCCGATGAGATCGTTGCGCAACAAGCTGAATATCGCAAACGTGGCGGTCGTTTCATTGTCCCTATCCCGAGGCCGAGGGTTCTTGAATGACAGAAAAAAACGAACAAGTCGTCATTCTTTGCGGTGGCGAAGGAACACGTCTGCGATCAGAGACGGAATTCAAGCCAAAAGCACTGGTGGAAATCGGGGGACGGCCCATTCTCTGGCATTTGATGCGCATTTATGCCCATCATGGTTACCGTCGATTCGTGCTGTGTCTGGGCTACAAGGGTTCGATGATCAAAGATTATTTCTTGAACTACAAGAGCCATGACTTCGATTTTGTCCTCGACATGCGCACCGGCGAAAAGAAGTTTCTTAACCAAGGCAATACGGAAGATTGGGAAATCACTTTTGTCGAAACCGGGGCTCGAACACAAACGGGTGGTCGCTTGTCACGGGCGGCGAAGTACATCGATACCGAAACATTCCTTTGCAATTACTGTGATGGCCTTTCCGATATTGACCTGGAAGCTCTGGTTCAATTTCATCACCAGAAAGGCAAGATCGCTACGTTGACTGGTTTTCATCCTCGATCACGTTTCGGCGTCGTGCGCGCCCAAGATGGTATCGTCGACTATTGGCAGGAGAAACCAATCATGACTGAGCAAACCAGCGGCGGTTTCTTTGTCATGAACAAAGGCATCTTTGACTATCTCAACGACGATGTTGAATGCGTCTTGGAAACCGCTCCCCTGGAGAACCTTGCCGCGGAGCGCGAGTTGGCTCTCTTTGGGCACGATGGTTTTTGGTATTCCATGGATACCTACAAAGAGGCTTTGGCATTGAACCAAATGTGGGACGAAGACCAAGCGCCCTGGAAGGTGTGGAAATGAATTTCTGGAAGGATAGATCCGTTTTTGTCACGGGGGCCACGGGGCTTCTGGGCTCGGCTCTGGTAGCCGATCTTTTGGCCCAAGGTGCAAAGCCTGTCTGTTTAGTCCGTGATTGGGTTCCTGGCAGTGCTCTTGTAGTGACTGGGAATCTGAACAAGTGCACTTGCGTCACTGGTGATCTTCAAGATCTCGAACTCCTTACTCGCGCTATCAATGAGCACGAAGTTGACACGGTTTTTCACCTGGGAGCCCAGACCATTGTGGGGACCGCCAGTCGGTCTCCCATCTCAACCTTTGAGTCGAATATTCGTGGCACTTGGAACATCCTGGAAGCCTGCCGTCGTGGAGGAGGTCTGGTGGAGCGCATCATTGTTGCCTCCAGTGACAAGGCCTATGGCGAACATGATATCCTGCCCTATCAGGAAGACGCAGCACTTCAGGGTCGATTTCCTTACGATGTATCCAAGTCTTGTGCCGACCTCATTTCGATTTCTTATCACCAAACTTATGGTTTGCCGATTTGCATTACACGGTGCGGTAACCTCTATGGCGGGGGTGATCTGAACTTCAATCGCCTTGTACCTGGGACGATTGTCTCTGCTATGAACGATGAAGCTCCCGTGATTCGTAGCGATGGTAAGTTTCTCCGGGACTACTTCTACGTCTTGGATGCAGTGAAGGCCTACTTGTGTCTAGCGGAGGCCATGCCCAGGGAGGACATTTGCGGCGAAGCGTTTAACTTTGGCAATGACGAACCCCTCGATGTTTTGCAGATGGTCCAGCGCATCCTCAAGGTTATGGGGAAAGAAGAGCTTGAACCTATCGTCGAGAATCAAGCGAGCCATGAAATTCGCCGGCAGTTCTTGGATTGTGCCAAGGCCCATCGTCTCTTGGGGTGGTCGCCAGAGAGAAGTCTTGATCAGGCCTTGGCCGAAACTGTCGCTTGGTACCAAACTCATCTGGAAGATGGAGAGGCTTAGTGCCGAGCGAGTCCTTTCCTAGTCTTGCGGTTGTCATGCCGGCCTACAATGCTGCCCATCACTTGCCCCAATCTCTTGGCGCTTTGATCAAAGTTGGCGGTTATGACGAACTTCTTCTGGTGAACCCAGGGTCTACGGATGACACGGCCTCGGTGGCAGAATCTATGGGCGTGGAGGTCTTGAATCTGGGGCATCGTGGCGGTCCAGCAGAGGCAAGAAACGCTGGGGTGGCCGCTCTTAAGTCTGACGTTGTGCTGTTCGTTGATTCAGATTGCGTCATCGCCGATGATGTCATCGAGAGGGTTAAGGCCGCATTTGCCGACGGGAATTTGGCGACGTTGACGGGTTCTTATGACGATGATCCTCCCGAGAAGAACTTGGCATCTCTTTATATGAATCTTCGGCATCACTACACTCATCAACAGGCAAAGACCGAAAACGCAACTTTTTGGGCTGGCTGTGGGGCAGTCAGAAAGTCGATGTTTGATGAGGTGGGTGGATTTGATGCCCAGCGTTTTCCCCGTCCCATGATCGAAGATATCGAGCTTGGGCAACGTATGCAGAAACTTGGCAAGACGCAACTAGACCCAAACTTGCACGCCACCCATTTGAAACGATGGAGCGTCTTCGGCGTCATTCATACGGACATCTTTTCCCGGGCTATCCCTTGGACCAACTTGATCTTAGAATCGAATGAGCCAGCGGACGATTTGAACTTGCGGCTAAGCCAGAGGATTGCTGCTCTATTCTCACCACTGGCGATCTTGTCAACGGTGGCCCTTTTACCTCTTCTTATGGTGAATCTCTGTTTGGCCCTTGTCTGCTTGATCTTCATTCTTGTCTCATTGGCCCTGAACGGCGGTTTGTTTCGTTTTTTCGTCAAGAAGCAAGGTCTGAGCTTCGCTTTGGCAGCTTGGTTTTTTCACCAAGTCCATCTCTTCTATAGCGCCACGACCTTCGTCGTGTGCAAGTTGACACACAAGAATCCTGACGTCGGAAACTCATGATGAAAACACGTATTGCTATTTTGGGCGGTGGTCCTGCTGGCGTTGGTGCTGCCTATAAACTGCGCCAGCTTGATGCTGCTGAGGTTGTGCTTTTCGAACAGAACGACCATTTGGGTGGGAATGCTGGAACCTTCGAAAAAAATGGGCATGTCTTGGACTATGGGAGCCATCGCCTTCATCCGGTCACAGAGCCGGAAGTCCTCCATGACATTCAGAGCTTCTTGGGGGAGGACTTGCTCGATCGTCCACGGCATGGCCGGATTCGTTTGCGTGGCCGCTGGGTTCATTTTCCTCTGAAGCCTATGGATCTTGTCTTTCATTTGAACCCAGGATTTGCCCTGGGTGCCGCTGGCGACATGGTGAAGAAAACCATCTTTGGCAAAGGCGATGAGGGTGAGACTTTTGGCTCGATTCTACGGGCCAATTTGGGGGCGACGATCTGCGATGATTTCTATTTCCCCTATGCCCGAAAGATTTGGGGATTGGCACCAGAGGAAATGGCTGGTATTCAAGCTCGCCGCCGCGTGTCCGCTGGTTCTTTCGGCAAATTGCTGAAGAAGGTCTTCGGGCAAGTCCCAGGTTTCAAAGCCAAAATGTCGGGGCGGTTCTACTATCCTCGCCATGGGTTTGGTGCCATCACTCAAGCCTACGCAGACCAGGCGGAGAAACTTGGTGCTGAGATTGCTTTGCGAACGCAGGTCAGGAACCTTGAGCAGAATGAGGGCGGCTGGCAGATTCGGGCTGCCAATGAGGATGCCTCAAGGGAGGAGCAATTCGACCAAGTGTGGTCGACCATTCCCCTGACGACGTTGACAAAGATTTTGGGCGACCAAGTCCCAGAGGATGTGGTGGCCGCCCGTGAGAACATCTCTTATCGCGCCATGATTTTGGTGTATTTGGACTTGGAGACCCACCAGTTCACGGAGTTTGATGCTCATTATTTCCCTGAAGCCAACTTGTTGCTGACCAGGTTGTCAGAGACCAAAAACTATGCCGTCCGTTCAGAGCCCAAGGGGCGCACCGTTATTTGCGCCGAGGTCCCATGCTTGGTGGGAGACGAAACTTGGAACAGCGATGATGCAACCCTGGGCAAGAGAATTGAGGCCGACCTTAGGCACTGTGACTTGGAAGTCACATGCAAAATCGCCGAAGTCTGGACTAGGCGTTTGCCCCAGGCTTATCCTCTCTATCCTGTTGGTTATGAAGAGCCATTCGAGAAATTGGACGCTTGGGTTTCCAAACTCCCGAACTTCTTGAGTTATGGCCGTCAAGGTCTTTTCGCCCACGACAACACCCACCACGCTCTATTTATGGCCTACTCCGCCGCCAAATGTCTGCGTGATGGCCAGTTCGACCGAGAGAAATGGTTGGAGTATCGAGAAATATTCTCTCATCATGTCGTAGAGGACTGATATTCTCTCCAGGAGGCTCTCATGATGATTGCTTGCACACCTCGTTCGCTTTTCTCATGGAATTATGATCTCCTCATGGATAATCGCCAGGCCTACACGCGCATCAACTGGGTGAAAGAAGATGGCGAAGTTGAAGTTGATGGAGTACGCTTCCAGGTGGAGAAGCATGGCACGTTCAGCGGTCGTTGGACTTTGGAACACCAGGGTGTCATCGTTGCTGAAGGCCAGAAAACCAACCCCTTCACCCGGACCTTCATCATCAAAGCCGCAGACTATGAGCTTAGGGTCGAAGCTGAAAGCCCCACGACTCGCCACATGATCATCAGAGATGGTGAACAGACCGTTGCGAAGATTCGACCATTGCGTTTTTTGTCCCGCCGTATGGTGATGGACCTCCGTAAAGGTGGCTACGATTTCGCCGTCTTAGCCTTCACATTCTGGCTCGTTTCTCTCCTGTGGAAGCGCCACGCCACCTAACTCGGGATTTTATCCCCGATTCACTCCTTTGCATCAGATCAGAATTCTAACTCCTTGAGCATCGGATATTTAGGAGGCCTGTTGTGAGGCTATCCAGATCGCTATCATAGTGCACTATGACACTTCGTGATCAACACCTGCGTCCCCTCAAGAATCTGCGACTTTCAGTGACCGATCGTTGCAACCTCCGCTGCCAATATTGCATGCCCGAGGAGAACTACACCTGGTTCCCCCATGAGCAGATTCTTCAATTTGAAGAGTGCTGCCAATTGGTAGATGTCTTCACCGGCTTAGGTGTGGATAAGGTGCGTTTGACAGGGGGAGAACCCTTGCTTCGCCGTGACCTTCACATTCTTGTTCGGCAGTTGGCTCAAAAGGCGGCTATCAAAGATTTGGCCCTGACAACCAATGGCCTTTTGCTCGCGGAGCGGGTCGAAGAACTGAGCGCTGCGGGCTTAGGCAGACTGACTATTAGCCTGGATACCTTGCGCCACGATCGCTTCTTCACCTTATCGCGGAGCAAGAAACTTGATCAGGTCATGGAAGGTATTGAAGAGACAAAGAAAACCAGCTTGGCTGCATCTTTGAAGATTGACACGGTCGCCATGCGAGGTGTCAATGACGATGAGTTTATTGATCTCATTGAATTTGGCGGTGAGCATGGGGCTGAGGTGCGCTTCATTGAATTCATGGATGTGGGTGGGGCCACCACTTGGTCAAAAGACAAAGTCGTGACGCGGGCCGAAATGCTGAGAACCTTCGAGAAGCACTATGGTGCTATTGAAGCGGTGCCGAAGAAAGACTCGGCGCCCGCCGACCAGTATTGTCTCCCTGATGGCCGGATCTTTGGAATCATCTCTTCAACGACTCAACCATTTTGCGGCAACTGTGATCGCAGCCGTTTGACGGCGGACGGCAAATGGTTCTTATGCCTCTATGCCAGCACTGGAATCGATCTCCGGGCTCCCTTGAGAGAAGGTGCCAGCACGGAAGAATTGCAGGCCATCATTGGGCAAGCATGGGGAAGCCGTGATGATCGAGGCGCCGAGGAACGCTTGACGCTCAAAGAGCGCGGTCGGTTGGCAAGTGCTTCAGACATGCGCAAGAACCCACATTTAGAAATGCACACCCGCGGCGGTTAGGAGTTCCTCATGCGGTCAAGCTTATTGATTTCGCTTTCTGTCCTGTTGTTGTTCGCCTGTGGGACACCTGAGCCTGAGACCAGCCGCTGGATTGAGATCAAACAGAAAATCCGTCGGGAGTTTCCCCAAGTCTCGCAAATGTCGGTGGGGGAGTTGCAGTCTATCTTGGATGACAAGGACGGCGCCCGGCCGTTGATTCTTGATGTTCGAGAGCCCAATGAATTCGCTGTGAGCCACCTAACGGGTGCCCAGCAAGCGGCGAACACCGAGCAGGCATTGTCCTTACTTGCAACCACAGAAAAGGATCGGCTGATTGTTGCTTATTGTTCTGTTGGCTACCGTTCTTCTCGTTTGGCCAAGGCTTTGGGAGACCGGGGATTTACCAATGTGCACAACTTGGAGGGGTCTATTTTTGAATGGGCGAACCAAGGGCATGCCGTTTATCGGGGCAAGACGGAAGTGAAGGAGGTTCACCCCTACAACGATGATTGGGGTCAGCTCCTCAAAGAGGATCTGCGTCAATACGGAGACAAGAACTGATGATTCCCTACTGGCAGTGGTTGGCAATCGTATCAGTTGCTTTCATCGGTTTTGAACGTCTGACAGCAGCGCGCAAGAATCAAAGAGTATTTCGCCCCCAATTTTGGAACGATCTGTTCTACCTCGCATTCAATGGCTATTTCTATTACATCGTGACCGGCAGTATCATTGGCTCGGTCGAAAGCCAAACATTGGCTTTTGTTCCGGATTCCTGGTTGGCTCGTTGCAATGTTTTGGGTGGTCAGCCATTTCTGGTGCAGTTCTTGGTCTACATGGTCATCGCGGACTTTGGCCAATGGTGTGTGCACAATCTTCTACACCGTGTTCCATTCCTTTGGCAATTTCACAAGATTCATCACGGGGCTTCTGAGATGGATTGGTTGGTGAATTTTCGCTTTCATTGGATGGAACTCGTGGTCTATAAGTCTATCCTCTATTTTCCGCTTTTGATCATGGGTGGTGACATTGAGCCTTTGATGACCGCTTGGGTTTTTGGCACCGCATGGGGCCATTTCAACCACGCCAACACAAAAATCAAGATTGGCAAATTGGGTTACATCTTCAATAGCCCGAGCATGCACCTTTGGCACCACGACGCTTCTTCGGAAGGGGGTGTGGCTAAGAACTTTGGCATTGTCTTGAGTTGTTGGGATTACCTTTTCGGTACCGTTTTTTGGCCCGAGAATCGTGATCCAGGCCGCTTGGGGTATCCTGGCGACGATGAGATCCCTCTAGATGTACTACGCCAAGAGGCTTTTCCCCTGTTCAAGAACAAGTGATCGCTGCCTCAGTCTGATTGCCAGCCAAATTTCTTAGGATCATAGGGGACTTCTTCTTGCGGGAAGTCCTCAAGCAAGGTGATGGCTCTGGATATCAGTGTGTCGATGCCTTTGACGAGGTCTTGGGGTTGTAGTGGAATGATCTCCTGGGGCGGTACGCCGATGCCCTCAATCCCTTTGCCATCATTGAAACGTTTCTTGTTGCTGTAGACGCTCACCCTAACTTTGAAGAATTTCGAGGGCAGATCAATGAGGACTTTGGACGAGCTCATACCGGCGGTGGGACTTTCTCCGATCATGTAAGCTCTGCCGTCTTCTTTGAACATACCGCTTGCTGTTTCTCCGGCGCTGACAACGCTGCCATCAACGATGACAACGAGGGGACCGCCGTAGTTCTTGGGGCCAGTACTTCGGTAACTCTTCTTGAACTTGAAACTTTTACCCTTGGGGATGAAACGGCCGAAGAGAGCCTCGTGATCGAAACCACCTCCCGTATTGCCACGAAAATCGAGGATCATACCTTTCGGGTTCCCTAAGGCGTCGAGGGCTTCGTCCACTTCCTCAACGACGGTACTCTTGCAGCGGCGTATGTGAATGTATCCGAGTCCTTCAGGAGTGGTGGCAAAGTGAACGTTGCGTTTCTTGCTGCGCCGGATTCCTTTTGGGAAGAATGCTGGTCCGTCGGGCACTTGCTTCGCCCGTGCGAATGTCAGTGTTTTTTTTCTCTTGCGGCCAGATTCGTCTTTCACGAGGAGTTTCCACCGTGTTCCCTTGGGGGCAGAAAGTCCACGCTGCAAGGCGAAGAATTCCCCATGTTGTTGGGTGGAGAAACTCATCGTGTCCCTGTGCCAAGCAAGGCGACTTCCCAGCCAATCCATGGCCTTTTCGCCATTGACTGCGACCACTTCCATACCTGGTTTCAGGCCAGCGCTCTTAGCCTCACCCCAAGCTGTCTTGATGAAGAGTTTCTTGCCATTGCGACATAGAAATATGGCAGCCCCTGTGTAGTCCCTGAACTCCGGGAATGGGTCTAAGTTCTTGGGTTCATTCTCCCCAGGTTGCAGGCGAGCATGACCATCCTGAAGACGGGCAAGCAGACGAATCAAGAGCCTGAGATGTTCGCTATGACTTTTGGACTGAGCTGCTTTCTTATTGAATTCCCTGCTGATCCTTTTCCAAGGAATCTTCTTCTCTTTGATCAGACCTTTACATTTCTTGCCAATTTCCTTGGTGACAAATTTCATGTCTTTGACATAGAGCTTCTTCTGCGCCGTCGCCAAGACCGTGCATGTCAGAATACAAAGCACCAAGAATGAGAATTTTCGCATGATTCGATGTTATCAGAGGAATTGTTGATTGTGAAGTGACAGAGCATCCCGCCGTCAGCTCATCGCCGTCGTCCCTCTTTTTAATCTTCTGGGAATCTTGGGGGTCAAACAAGAGCCTAAACGTGAAGCGAAGATTTGAGAATCCCCGAGGAACGAGATTAACCATACGGTACCCGGTCGAATTCGCCAGATAGGGAAACAGACCGATGGGACCATGGCTGAAGGGCGGGGAGTGCACCATTGGCGGACACCAGAGTCGATCTTCTTTCTTAAGCGTTCTTGGCGGCTAAATTGTAGAAGAGGCAGATGACGCGGCCGAGGACGTAGCCCAAGAAGAAGCCCCACACCAGACCGAAGCAGGCGCCGATGAAGGTGACATCATAGCCGGGGAAGTATTGGGACAGGAGGCCCAAGTGTTGGCCAACATTTTCCCCGCCTTTGATGACCAGCCAAATCGTTGCCATGAAAAGACCGAACCCGGAAAGCATTCCCAAGGCTAAACCCCAAATGCGACCGTTGAGTTGGGTGACGTATTGGTCAGCGCCCGTTGTTTCATTTTGCTTCATTAGATGTGGTCCAGGAACTCTCGGTTGGCAGCGAGATTCGCTTTTGCGCGAATCACGATGATCCAAACAGCGACAACAAAATTGCGGATGGCGGCAAACATCCATCCCATGACAAAGCCGGTCCATAGTGCCCAGAGCAAACCAATGAGAGCGCCACCCCAAGTCTCCGGGTTATATCCAGCGAAGTAGTTGCGCATAAGCCAGAGGTGCTGAACACGGTCGGGGGCAAAGAGAAGGTGAGCGGCATTCATTGAGAACAGCGTCAAGCCAAAAGTCAAGCCGATAGAGATGCCCATGGCTCTCTTCACCAGAGGAGAGAAGGCAAAACGCAGGCTCGGTGGCAGCTCGCTCAAGTCATCGTTTCTAATCGCTTCTGTCATGACGTCCCTACTATAGCATTGTTTAGCCCGGAAAAATGGGGAGTGCCCGTTTCAACCATCGAAGCCGCCGCCGTCTGGTGACGAAGCGAGCAAATTTGGGGGTGCCGAAGCTTTCCAAAATCCCTGGCTTTGCGAAGTACCAGGCATCAATCCTGGGTACTTGCAAGTCATTTGTCGCCGATGTGGTGAGGGCGAAATCTGTGGTGCAGGCTTTCTTGACCAAGCCATCAGCGATAGCAACAACCTGAGAATTGTGGCTACCATAGGGGTAAGCAAGGGTTTTGGGCCTGACGCCGATGCGGCTCTCAATAGCATCCAAACAAAGGACTATTTCTTCTTCGACTTCTCCGGGGTTTAAGGTTGGGAGATGTTTGTGATTTCTTGTGTGACAGGCGATTTCGCAGCCGGATTCTGCCAATTTCCCCAATTCGTCCCAATCGAGAAGGGGCAGCTCGGGGATTTTTGCGGCCACTTCATCGTTCCAGCGATTCGTCTGGCCTACGCGGTCGCTGACCACAAAGAGGGTGGCTTTGAGTCCTCTGTCTCTGAGCCGCGGCCAAGCTTCAGTGAGGAAGTTGGCAAAAGCATCGTCGAAAGTCAGGGCGATTTGGTGGCCCTGAGATTGTTCTCTGGGAAAGTCGCAAAAGGTCGTCACTTGGATGTTGCTGGCGACCATCCAATCTAAGTGGCGTTCGAAGGCTAAGGGACTCAAAGAGATGGGAGAGCCGGAGTCGTCCAAAGAATGATACATCAAGGCCCCAAGCATGGGCTTATCGCTTCCCTTCTAAGATTGCTTTTTGGTCCTCAATGACATCGGCGATGATTTCATCCAGGGTGCGCTCCGGTTTGAAACCGGTGGTTTCAAACAAGCGAGTCACATCTGGGATTCGACGGGGCATGTCTTCGAATCCTTCAGCATAAGCTTCCTCGTAAGGGATATATTTGATCGATGAGGAAGAACCAGTAGCCTTTTTCACCCGCTCGGCCAATTGGCTGATGGTCACTTCTTCGGTTGAGCCAATGTTAAAGACTCGACCGACTGCATCCTTTGCCATCATTAATCTCGTGAGTCCTTCGACTGCATCGTGAACGTGGCCAAAGCAGCGGGCCTGCTTGCCGTCGCCAAAAACTGTGATGTCTTCACCCGTCAGGGCTTGGCGGACGAAATTGGGGAGGACCATGCCGTAGCGCCCAGTTTGTCGGGGCCCTACGGTATTGAAGAAACGAATGATGATTGCAGGGACGTTCTTTTCGCTGCAGTAGGCAAACGCCAGCCATTCGTCCAGTGCTTTGGAGCAGGCGTAGGCCCAGCGCGAACGGTTCGTGGGGCCGAGAGAAATATCGTCGTCTTCGTGGAAGGGCACTTTCACGCTCTTGCCATAGACTTCTGATGTGGAAGCTATAAGCACGCGCTTTTGCTTTTTGGCTGCTGCTGCCAAGACCACTTCCGTCGCCTTGACGTTGGTTTCAATTGTGTGAACGGGACGTTCGACGATGAGCTTGACACCCACGGCGGCTGCCAGATGGATGGTGTAGTCCGCTTGGTCGACGAGCTCAATCACCAAAGGCTCGTCCAAACAACTGCCCACATGCAGTTTGAATTCTTCCTTGTCGCGTACTGCCGCCAAATTGTCGGCGGCACCGGTGGATAAGTCGTCTAATACAGTGACAGAGTGCCCCTGCCCCAGGAGTTTTTCGGTGAGATGAGAGCCAATGAAGCCAGCTCCCCCAGTGATTAAGACTCGCATGGGTTAAGATTCTCCATCCGTGCCACAAGACTTTCGTCTCCACGGCTCTTGGCTGCCGAACGTACGATTTCAAGGTAGCGTGGGATTACCGTACTTTCATTCCAGTAGCGGGAAAAGGCCTCTTGGCCATTTCTCCCCAGCTTATTGCGAAGGTCGGGGTCTTGTCCAAATTCATTCATGGCTGAAAGCAGTTCTTCTTCATTCTCAAATAGGCGGCCTGCTTGGGCTCGTTCTACAATCTCGACGAATGGGCCCAACCGCCTGGCGATGACGGGGGTTCCTTGACGAAAACTCTCAATTAGGATGATACCAAATGTTTCATAGCAGACGCTGGGCACAATCAGGGCCAAGGCCGTGGCGTACCATGGGCTCAATTCTTCTGGTGTTACGCGACCTAAGAAGTGTACCCGAGATTTGCCTTCCCCGAGTTTCTTGAGGGTTTCGGCATACTCCCCATCCCCGGCAATGACCAAATCTGCTCCCTCAGAACCGGCGAACGCCGGAATGACGTCGTCCAAGCCTTTGATTTGTTCTAAAC
>WFTN01000258.1 GCA_015485455.1 Planctomycetota bacterium
GATTAGGGCTTGGCGAAACTGATGTCGATGAAGGCTCGACCATGACGACATTGGCGCTGGCCGGAGACCATCCCTCAAACACCCAAGCCCACCTTCTGAACGTCTCTGTGAGTTCTCTGTTTTCGTGGCGAATTGTTGCAGACGCCTTGACTCTCAGTTCAGCTGGTTTATCAGACGCGACGAGTTGTCGCCACGAAATCGTGGATAGGTCCTCGTGGACAACAGTGCTCGGCCCAGACCTTGATCATCCGTGACAGAAGAGTCCTGAAGACGCGATCACTGTCCTCCAGCGTTGCTAGTTTCTTCCCGCGTTTCAGTACAATGAGTTGTTGTTTCAAGGCGACTTTTTCGAGGGCGAGCCGATGACAGTCGGTGGCAGCGAAAAGAAGTGCTGCGATGATGTGGTTCAGAAAATGCATGGCGGAGCATATCAACTGAAGATTGACTTCAAGCTGGGGCAGATGTACCGTGAAATTCGAAACGCGTAGGTCGTTTCAGTGTCGGCGTTTTGAATAAACGGTAGGCATAGGGCAACAGCAAAGTCTCAAGTGGACAGAATAGTCCGAATATTGCTGAAGCCAATCCTGGTGATTTTAAGTGCCATTTGGTTTATCGGTGACGGTGATGTGTTGTCTACTTGCGCCCGACAATTCCGGTAGGTCGCGAGTTGAAAGATGAATCGCTTCAATAGTGCTAATTTTGAGCTTGTTTGTTTCGATGAATTCATGACTGCAAAGCCTTTCATCAAGTTGAGGATATGAAGATGACAATTGAACAAAGAATGGAACGTCTTGAGAAGCAAGTTGGCAAATACCGGAAACTGACTGCATTGCTGTCTATGTTTGTTTGTGTCGTCGTGACAACCGGAGCAGTTCAAGACATGGACCCTAAGGATGTGATGTTCCGAAATATCAAATGCAATCAAATTCAAATCTTGGACGCAGAAAAAAATGAACGAATCACCCTCGATCCAGGTGATAAAGTCAAAGCGAGTTTTGTCACGGCCAAAAGCAGTTGTGGCAAATGGAGCAGCTCGTTGGGTGAGGCGGGATTGTTCATCGGGAACGATAAACATGAGCTCTTTGCCGCCAGAGCTGACACCCTGAAGCTTCCAGGTATTCGACTATCACACAAGAATGGTCTCGGAAAAATCGAAGTTCTTCGTGAAGAGATGAGAAAAGACAAGAGTCCCGGTTCATTCTTTCTCCCCAAGATCCCACAGGTAGTGCTCGCAGCAACTCCAAAAGGTGGTGCCATCGGGATTCTGCAATTCAGACCGGATGAATCGAAGCCAAATGATCTAAGAGCGGCGAAAAGTGACTTAATGATTTTTCTTGGTCCGTCAAATTCGGGTGGCGCGATTAGTCTCTACAACAAGACCAATGAGTCTATCGTTGACATCAAGGCTGACGAATATGGCAATGGGTACGTTGGAGTTTATGATCGCAAGGGTAAGGGCAGGGCTTTGAAGCCTGGAAATTGAAAGCGAAGTTGAACCTTTCTTGGCGCTCTAGTTCACGGCGGGTGTGCTGCCCGTTAATCTAATCCGCTAAATTAGACCGCGTTTCGACCTTGCGAGTTTCGACGATATCACGATCGCCGATGACGGACGATTTGATCTTGGAAGCTCGTAGCGTGCAAAATAGGTCGACCTCGATTCGGTTGTGCATCCCGAAAACCCATGAGACCCTTCCCGGGGGCGCTGTTGCAACAAAGAACCTGAAGCCAGAGCAGTAGCTCCAACTGTCCATTTCAGCTCGCACTCTTGACAGAAATTGGTCGCCCTGCAGCCAGCATCTCATTCAGAATATTGCACGCCAATATCGCTTCGGTTTCTTGAGTCTCTGGGATTCTTGATCTCATCTGTGGTCCGATGATTTTCTTGTATCTAAAGAACGTGTTCTCGACTTTCCCTTGCCGATGGTAATCGGCTTCCTTCTTCCATTTTCGACGACCGACTTTCTTCACCCGTCGGACGGTTTTGTTTCTGTTCCTGGAACCACTCTTGTTGACCCGCGCTCCCTTGATTGGCGGCACCACAACATTGGCTCCTACGTCTTTCGCCACGTCATATATTTCACGAGAATCGTAGGCCGGATCGCCGACAACGCACTTGGTTCTGTTTCCGACTTGTTTGATCATTTTCACGCCAGTCTTAGCGTCATCGATATTGGAATCGGTCAACTTCTGCGCAACAATATTGCCAAGGCCATCAACACCCAGGTGAAGCTTCTTCCAGCCCTGGCGACCTCTCTCACCATGTTTGGCGGCAGCCCACTGACCCTGACCAACTATGGATAGACCGGTACTGTCGATGATTAAATCGATGGGGCCGTCGTTTCTTGGCGCACGAAGTTTGACCGTAAGAATCTTGCTGCGCCGAGAAAGCGTCGTGTGGTCCGGGACGTCCAAGTGAAGTCCCATGAGTTCAAACATCGATGAGACGAAGCCTTCGGTTTGTCGGAGGGGGAGATGGAAGACGAGGCCCAAAGTGAGCGCAGTTTTGATCGCCAAGTCAGAGAACTTGGCTTGTCCACCGCGCTTCCCAGAGGGCTTGGCGCTCCAATTCTTGATGACAGATGAGCTAATCCAAAACGTGATGCTGCCACGTTTGATGAGCGCTTGATCGTATTCGGCGGAGTTGGACACGCGATATTTGGTTTTGTAAGGTGGGTGGACTCGGGAACGTTTGGGCAACATGATTTAGTCTCCTCTTGGTGTCGAGGGGTTTATCGGCATTCCGGCCCTGGCTGCAGGGGTTCACACGACAGCGCCCCTCCGAAAGGCCTATTTCGAGGTTGGGGATTTGGTTTTACAGTTCTTAGATCGAAGGTCCTAATCCACGAGCACCTGCCAGCTATCGATTCGTGCCTATGTTGAAGATAGCGCAAGGCAATCCGGTGACGGGTGCTCGTCAATTGAAATCGTCAGGCGGTGGCTGTCTGTTGAGTAGGGCTTGAATCTCGCGAGACATGAGGCTCCCAACCATCGGGTGTCAATTCGCACATTCGGAAGCGAGTTGATTCACAAAGGGACTCTGCAATTTTGCGGGCAATTGCGTAGGCGAACAAGGGTGGGATGGCATTCCCGATTTGACGAAAGGCCGGATTCATTGGACCCTGGAAGAGAAAGCCGTCAGGAAATGACTGGAGGCGGGCGGCTTCTCGGACAGAAATTACTCGAGCTTGTTCCGAATCGAAATGGATGTGTGAGTAGCTGTCTTTTCCAAGATGAGCCATGAGAGTGCGCGCTGGCGCATCTGATTCCATTTTCCGCCACTTGTTTGGAAACTTCGTTGCGTCGTATGGAGGGACCGTGTGGCGTCGCATCGAACCAATTTCTTCGTCAGTCGGACACCGTCCCTGGATTCGTTTGAACTGCCGGATTGCCGCGTCAAAAATGGCAAGCGCGTGTGCGTGTGCTTCAGGATATTGGTCGCCTGGGTTCATTTGCTTGAAAATCTCCCAGTCTCGCGGGAGGTACCTTGTGACGTGGTCAAGTATTCCAGTTGCGTTTTCGAATCCCGGCCACTTGCGCATTAGTTTTCCGTAGTTTGTGCGGGCTGCGCCTGGATATATCGCAAGTTGATCGAATCGACGGGGTCCCTTCTTATCCAAGCCTCGTAGGTGATGAGTGATTGGTGGGAGATCACTAATCGCCTGTTTAGTTGTGACAGCCCGCGCAAGGCCACCTATAGGAGTTGGTGGGGTCAAGAATGCGCTCCCTGTCAGTCTCTTCCCGAGATTCTTCATGGCGACAGCCCGTGTTCCCGAATAACCAACGGGAAGTTTGTGAGATCTTGTCGGAACTGGTAACTCAGGGACAGTGCCGACAGCCGAATGGATCGCAATGAGGATCATCCTGTCTCGCATCTGAGGTACCCCGTAGTGAACCGCGTTGAGAATCGAGTAGCGCACTCTATAGCCGTTCTTAGTGAGGACATCTGCGACTTGTTCGGCTACGTTTTCTCCACCGTGATTCATGACATCCGGAACGTTTTCCATCACCACCACGAGCGGCTTGAGCTTCAGAACAAAGTCGAGATACTGCCGAAACAATGATGTCCGAGTGTCGTGCAGAAACGCTCGGGGATGATCCAGGACTTCGCGAAGCTTTGCCCTCCCCACTCGGGCGAAAGACTGGCAAGGTGGGCCACCCACGATTACATCGATCGCTTCTTCGGGCTTCATGTCGGGAACGAGTTCTTGAACGAATTCAAGTGGATCAAGTTGAGTAATGTCGTGCGGCACGGCATGGAACTCGTCATCATTAAAGAAATTGATGGAATGAGTTCTTGCCGCGGCTTTGTCAATCTCGATTCCTCCCGCAATTTCGAATCCGGCCAATTGAAAACCCACAGAGAAACCTCCTGACCCAGCAAAAAGGTCGAGAACTCTGGGGCAGTGGCCCTTCTTAAGACGAGTGATCTTGGTTTTGGCGGTCTTCATCAAATCCCTTAATGATTCCTTTGACTTGAGGTCTGCTTACTTGTTCCAAGTAACGCTTGAAAGACCACTTAAGTCAAGGGCATGTTGCGGAGAAACTGCTTCAGCATCGTATTGTCGAAAGGGGACACTGTCCTATTCTTCGTTACCGAATGCACTGAGGTCAATGAGTCGACCGTTATTGTCAAAGAGGTCAACTGAGACTTGGAACCCTAACGGTCGTACCCCATCGGGCGTTGCATCTATGATTGACAGGATAGTTTCAGCGAGTTCGGATGTTCCTTCCAAGAACATCCCTTTTGATGCCATGGATAGTTCCGAGATCCTGAAGACCCGATAACCTGATCCCTCGCGACGAGCCGCACTCGCACAGACCAATTCGGCATACGAGAGATAGACAGGGTTGTCGTGTGGTCCCGAGGTCGTTTTCACATCGACGAATTCACGTTCATTTGTTTCTCGCCAAACCAGGATGAAATCGTAGGGAGCGTTCGCGTGTAAATCAGCGATCCAAGTTACTTCTATTAAGATTTCTTGGTCCAACAACGATTGAAAATACTGATTTGCTATCTCCTCTCCCATCCTGCCAACCCTCGATTGCTCGACGCTGTTAGCCTCTACGTCAGCTGGACTGCGCCTCGGACCCGGTCCAATTGGGTTTCCGCGCCCCCTCGCAACTAAGGGTCCTCCTCGAGTCTCCGATTCCAACATTGCAGCCTCAACGAAGTCTGTGATCTTTGCGAGTTCGCCAAAGTCCATCTGGGCCGTGGTATGGCCTGCAAGAAGGTCATGCCTTTCAAGGCAAACTCGATGGAGTTCCTCATCCCTGTGCTGGGAAACGAATCTTAGTCGCGCACTCGTTGGGACTGGCGTACCTTCGAATTCGATGATGACGAGATCATCTTTCATGAGTTGCGCGAATCGCATAGCATCGTCGGCAGTGTCTTCGACCAAAACGCTCCCAAGTCGCCAGTTCTTCGAGGGATGGTCAATTGTGAGGCTTACAT
>WFTN01000259.1 GCA_015485455.1 Planctomycetota bacterium
ATTCCACTTGCCGAAGTGGCGCGAATAGGCGATCAGGCAGACTACCGGTACGATCTATCCAAGCTGATCCTCGGTTTGGGGAATTTAATTCACAAAAAAAACTACTTTGCTTGGTGAAGTGACTCAAAGCTGGCAGAATCGCCCTGTGACGCCGTTTTATCTCTCACCCGCTTTCGTGGTCGGCGATGGTACTTGTTCTAAATAGAAAGTTGGCAAAACAACATTCTATGGAGAAAAAGATACCGTTTACGCCAACTTTTTGGCGTGAGGTGTATTTTCGGCCGACGAAAGTCGATAAAGCGAAAGAGGATAGGGTGTTTGGCCCATTTTGGGACTTACCCCCACAGTTGAGATTCCGATTCTAACTCAGAAGCCGGAAGAAATTGCCCCTTTGCGGGAAGGTGAAATGACGGAATTGCGCCAGATAACAGCATTGACGGCTCTCCTATTGTTGGTTTGTTGTTCCAATGGTCCTAATAGCGAGTATGCCGAATTCGGCAACCGAGTGAATACTTCGGGATTTGGGCACAAATATGCTCAGCCAGATGACGCCACGGAGTTTGTCATTGGCCCTGGCGATTCCATCAATATCCAGCTCTCAAACAACCCAGCTCTCAGTGGCACCCAACAAATTCGTCCAGAGGGTGATATCACCATGCCATTTGTTGGCAACATCAAGGTGGCTGGCCTCACCCCAAGTCAAATACGGGACAAGATTGAGATTCTCATGAGCCCGTACATTCGGGAAGTGACCGCTCAAGTGATTCCGGTCAGCATTGTCAGCAAGAATATCTACATCATCGCCAAGGACCTCAACGGGGCTCTCCAATTCCAGTCTTTGGCCATGGCCGGCGATATGACTCTCTTGGATATGTTCGCCCAAATTGGCGGTGTTCCTGTTCTGGCCGATGACTGCCACGTCAAAGTCATTCGGGGCGACCCACTGCATCCCAAGGTCTTGAATATTAACGTGCGGGACATGGTCGTGAATGGCTTCACTGCCGCCAACATTCAGATGAAACCAGATGACATGGTCTATTTGCCACCAACATTTTGGGCTCGGGCAGCCATGGCTGTACGCGAAGTCACCAGTCCTGTGCGTGAGCTCTCCAATAGTCTGAATGGTGTTCTTGGTGCTGTCAGCATCGCCCAAGGCAATCCCCGTCGACGTGGTAGGAGGTAATAGAACTGATGTCAACAACAGAGATACAAACAGTTCTTCCACAACCTGTTGAACAGGATACTGGGCCGGGGATTGCAGAATACTTGGGTATTTTTCGTCGCCGTATCAAGCTGATCGTCATTCCCTTCTTCTTGTCCTTTGTTCTGTCGGCAGTGGTGGCCTATGTCATCCCCGCAGAATTCACTCAGTCGACCAAATTCAAGATTTCAGATCCAGGTCTTACGCGAAAACTGACGTCTGGTGTTACGGGTGGCATCACCCACAAACCCCTGCTTCGTACCATGAGTTCTGACATCAAGAATAGGCGTTTCTTAGGGCCTATTGTCGCCAAGGTTGGCCTCAACGAAGGATTCAATCTGAATGACCCTCTAGAAGAAACCGATTTCTACGCCTATGTCTTCAAGAGTCTGAAGATCACCGTTCCGAATCAAAGGGAGCGCTTGGCTCCTGGACCTGATCTTGTGACGTTTACTTACACTGGGCGTAGTCAGGCCCGTAATGTTGAGTTCCTCAACGAGATTCGTGATTCCTATAAAGAACACTTCCGTCGCCAGTACCGCCGGACGATTCGTGGAATCTATGATCAGCAGCGAGCGGCCGTTCGTGATGCCCGAGATGCACTTGCCTTGATGGAAGCTGGGTACGAAGATTTTCGCAACAGCGAGGACTACCGCTTGGTGGGCATCAAGAAGGATCATCTCAAGCAGATGGCTGACCTTCGAGACCGGGAAAACACATTGCGCTTCAAGATCAATGGTATTCAGTCACAGCTTCAAGCCATCAAGATGCAGCTCCGTGACCAAAACCAAACTTCAAGCGTGCTAAACCAAGTAGCCAATCCTCAGCGTGCGATTCTCAAAGCTGCCATCGCCAATGAGCAGCAAATCTTGAATGACTGGGTGGTTGTCAAAGGTTGGACCGATCTCATTCCAGCAGTGGTGGCTCAGAAAGAGAAGATTGCCCAAATGCAAGAGCAGTATTTGGCACTTCCGGTCAACATCAACGGCGGTAGCGTGTTGCAAATCAATCAGGTCTACACCCAGCTCCAAGTGGATCGCAACAATTTGCAACGGGAGCTCAACGGCGCCCGCGACATCTTGGGTCAAGTGACTCGACGTATCGAGACCCTTCAGGGAGAGCTGTCAAAAGAAATTGACCTGACCAGAGCGGATGCCAAGTTCTTGGCTGACATCGCTAAGCTGAAGCACAAAGAGGCGATCATCTCCGGAAAATTCGACAAGGTTCAAGGGGAGTGGCGCAATATCCAAGGGGAGGGCAGTGATCTCTTCGAGACCCTCGATTTGCCCAATCCGAACACCAAGCCTGTGTTTCCGTCGATTCCACTTTTCCTGGCGATTGGTGCTGGTTTTGGTTTGATCCTGGGACTGGGATTAGCATTCCTCAAAGAGTTCTCCAGCCAGACTTACTTGACCCCGAATCAAGTCCAGAGCCGCCTGACTGTGCCCATCTTGGGTGAGGTGAGCGAGATCAAGACTCAAGAAGAGTTGGATGCGGAGCAGGGGCGAAAGAGGCGCAACTATGTGGTGGGTGGTGTGATTGTGGCAATCATTGCATTTGTGCACTATTGCTACTTTGAAGCTACCATGAGCCACCTATTGCCCCCCATTGTCATTGACGTTTTCGATATGTTGTACAAGGGAAGTTAGAGCATGTATGAGGATTTCCTCGGCTTTGACCGAGCCCCATTCAACAATACACCCGATACGAGCTTCTACTTTCCTAGTGAAAGGCATAATGAGGCTTTAGCTCAGCTGCTTTACACCGTCGAAGCCCGAAAGGGTTTTGCTGTCATCACGGGTGAAATCGGAGCCGGTAAGACAACATTGTGCAGACGCTTGCTTCGCCAACTCGATGAAGACGCATCAACAGCTTTGATTACCAATCCACGATTGACTGGAATCCAGTTGCTGTACAGCGTGGCGCGAGAGTTTGGTCTTGAGGTTGACCAACAAGTAAACCGGGTCGCTATCATTGACGCCATCTATGAGTATCTCATTGAGATGATGGCTCAAGATCGCAATGTCATCTTGGTCATTGACGAAGCCCAGAATTTGCCACTCAGCACACTTGAAGAAGTGCGTTTGATTTCGAATTTGGAAACAGAAACTGAGAAACTGATTCAAATTCTCTTGCTCGGTCAGCCTGAGTTGAAGCGGAAGCTTGAGCATCCAAGCCTTTTGCAGCTGCGGCAACGGATTGCCATGCGCTATCACTTGACTGCTCTCGATCAGGAAGAGATGCAAAATTACATCCATCATCGGATGAAAGTCGCGGGCCGTCATCATTCTGTCCGGTTTTCATCCCGGGCACTGTCAATGATCTATCGCTATTCGAATGGCGTTCCGCGCTTGGTCAATCTACTTTGTGACCGGGCATTGATCACGGCATTCACCATGGAAACGAACAAAATAGCGGCTCAAGTTATCTTAGCTGCGATTCGCGAAATTGAAGGACCTGACTGGACCTTCAAGAAGGTTGAGTCACAAGAAAAATCGTCGAAGGGTCGTAAATCGTTTTTGCGGCTACCGTTTTTCGCCAATAAGACCCGATAGTTGTCTTAGGCAAAGAGGATTGATTCATGGGTCGGATACACGACGCGCTCAAGAAAGCTGAAGAAGAGCGCAAGAAAAAACGAGCGCAGAAAGGTCAAGGCGATTTCTCGTCTGCGGCTCCTTCTGTAGCCAATCTGCCCGAGGTCGAAGAAGCAGAGCCGGCGAAAACGACGAAGCGTCAACAGCCAGTGCATCCTCGGTCTCATCCGAATCCGAAACCGAAGCCAGTGGGGAAAACCGCAGTTTCTGAACCGGCTCGGCCCGCGAAGAAAAAGGGGATTGCCGCTGGTCTGCAGAAGGCTTCCTCGACACGCATTGGACCCCCTGAAGCACAATTTGGCGAGTTGCTCTTGGCTTGGCATGCACCTTCCGACGTACGGAGTGAACAGATCCGGTCTCTGCGGACGAACATCCTCAACCTAAATCCTACTCCAAGAACCATGGCTTTCGTGAGCTCAGTTGGAGATGAAGGAGCGAACCTGGCAGCAGCAAACTTAGCCGTTTCTTTTGCCGAAGACCAAAGCAAGTCTGTTCTTCTGGTTGATGCCAATATCCGCAGCGGTGGTTTGGATGGATTCTTCGATGTGGCTCGAGATGCTCCTGGTTTCACTGATATTCTACGGGGCAAGCTTGATCCCAACCGAGCTGTTCTGGAATCGGGTGTGCCGAACCTTTTCTTAGTGAATGCGGGCAACGAGGTCAGCAATCCTGGAGGATTGCTTTCAGCTACAGAGTTGAAGAGAATCATTGCAGAGTGGTCAAAGCGATTTGATCGTGTCTTGATTGTCTTGCCTCCAGTTGGCGAAGCCAATGACGCTGCGGTGGTCGGAAGAGAGGTTGACGGAACGGTAATGGTTATCAAGCTCGGATCAACGCCCAGACGAGAGACGGAGCACGCCTTAGATGCCTTGGCTCATTCTGGTGTGCGTGTTCTTGGTTGTGTCGTCACCAACGCTGGTGCGGTCAAAGATCCTTCTGAATCGAAGTCATAACGGCATTATCATTGATGGACATTCTCTATCTCGTTCATCGGATTCCCTACCCACCGAACAAGGGTGATAAAATTCGCTCTTATCGTTGGCTGGTGCACTTAGCAGAAACCCATCGTGTTCACGTGGTGACTCTCTACGATGACCCACAAGATCTTAAACACTTAGAAGCTCTGGGGAGGCACTGTGCCACGTTGAGAGCCCACCGTTTGCGGACATGGACGGCGAAAGCCCGGGCCCTCGTGGCTTTGGCGGGAGACCGCCCCCTCAGCCTTCCCTATTTCTATCATCCCGAAGCCAAGAAATCGGTTGCTGAGATTCTCAGGAATGAGTCCATTGATTTGGCTTTGATTTATTCTTCGTCCATGGGGCAATATGTGGATGAGTTGGAGAATGTCCCAAGAATTCTTGACATGGTTGATGTGGATTCGGCGAAGTTCGCGACCTACAGCGACTTGGGAGGTGGTTTTTCAAGCCGTATTTACGGCTTGGAAGCACGGCGTTTGGCTCGTTATGAAGAAGAACAAGTTCGTACTCTTGATCGGGTGATCCTTTGTACAGAACCCGAAGCAGAACTCCTCTCCACCCGGGTTCCTGATGCCAATAAAGTTGTGGCCATTGGTAATGGGACGAACCCACCTAATGCTGCCTTGATTCCCGTTTCCCGGCAACCAAGAAGCATTGTCTTTGTCGGGGCTATGGACTATCAGCCCAATGTTGACGCAGTGATTTTTGCTGCCAAGGAAATCATGCCCTTGATTCGCAAAGTGAAGCCAGAGGTTTCTTTTGTCATCGTTGGCAGAGACCCAAGTGTTGAGGTGCGCAAGCTTGGGAATCTTCCGGGCATTGAAGTCACTGGGGCGGTGGATGATATTGGGGTCTACTTGAAAGACGCCTGCTTGAGTTTAGTGCCCTTGCGGATCGCTCAAGGGATTCAGAACAAGGTCTTGGAAGCCATGGCTTGGGCCCTTCCTGTGGTGACCAATAAACGAATCGCAAACTCTCTTGAGTCCGATGTGGGGGATGTCCTATGTGCAGCGGAAACGGCAGAGGAATATGTTGAACAAGTGCTGCGACTCTTGGATAGCGAGGAGCTACGCTCCAGGATTGGCCAGGCTGCCAGGGAATTCGTCATTGAGTCGTTTAGCTGGCAGCCTCGACTAGCTCAGCTTGATGCCCTAATCGAAGAAGTTGTTCCCATGAAACGAGTGCGTGTATGACCATTCACGTCGTCCATTTGGTTACTTCATTCGACATGGGGGGGCTGCAAAACGGTATCGTCAACCTCATGAACCATGGGGATAGAAATCGAATCAAGCATACTGTTTTGTCCATTCGTTCTGATGTTCAACTTAAAGAACGTCTGCACTATGGGGAGGTTCGTTCCATCGGTTTGGGACCTGGGCGTCATGGGGATGCCTACAAACAAATCGCAAAGGTGTTGAAAGATATCGAACCGGATATCTTGCACACCCGAAATTGGGGCACCTACCCCGATGGCATTCTTGGGGCTCGAAAGGCTGGGGTGGCGAAGCGCGTCCATGGCTTTCATGGGCGAGACCTTTCGAATGCTCAAGGTGAATCCTTGAAACGTCGGATCATGGGCAAGATTCTCTCCTATGCAACCGATAGAATAATTACACTAACTGCTTCTATGAAGCGGGAATACATGCGTGACTATTGGGTCCAGGCCAGTAACATCGAGGTGATTCCCAACGGCATCGATTTGGGGAGACTCGATAGTTTTCAAGCGGACGTAGCTTGTCGTTCTTCATTCACGGTCGTGTGTGTTGGAAGATTGGATGCCGTGAAGAACTGGCGTTTGCTCATCCAGGCATTCGCCGCCATGAAGCATCGGGAAGCGAGCGATCTGCTTGTGATCGCTGGCGATGGAAATGAAAAGGACCGGATTGAAACAATGGCTCAAGAGGCTGGCATTTCAAAATCCCTGAGGATGCTCGGTGCACGCAGTGACGCTCCTTGCGTTATGAAAGCGGCCGATGTCTATGTCCAACCGTCCTTCTATGAGGGCATGTCGAATACCATTGTTGAAGCCATGGCCTGTGGCGTGCCAGTTGTTGCCACCCGGGTCGGAGGCAACGAAGATGTGGCTGGTGTCGAGGACACAGCCGTCTTGGTGGAATCAAATAACGTAGGTGAGATGGCCCAAGCCCTCGATCGTCTCAAGTCAGACCGTGCAAGTACTCAACGCATGGCCTCCGCGGGGCGGGCAAGGGTTCTAAGTCGATTCGGCTTAGAAAAAATGGTGTCTTCCTACGAGTCAGTTTATGAAGATGTTGTCGGGCAAGATCGTGGTGAGGGGAGGAACATCGAATGAGCGTTAGATTTGCTTTTATGCTTGTTCTCGTGCCAATCCTCTTGGTCTTGACTATTCGGAAGCCCATTTTCGGCCTCTACGCCACCATCGTCATGTATTACTTTCGCCCCGATGTATGGGATCAGCCTTCTTGGTGGCAACCAGTTTTTTGGTTGACCATCACCACCATCGTTTCCTGGGGTATACGTGTCAAGACTGTGCGTATGCCCGGCATCATGCTGATGGCCATCGCTGTGATTCCAGGGATGATTCTGTCTACACTGACGGCGGCTATGGATAGCGATGTCTCTATGGAGGCGACGGTCGTTGTCATCAAGCTGATCATCGCCATGTTCCTTGTCGTCCAGCTACTCCGCACCCCGAAGGACGTTTTGACTTTCTTATGGATGAATGTTCTGGCGAACTTGTGGACATTGAAGTCTGTGGTTTTGATCACTGCCGGTGGCGGCGATGCTTCCCGTGCGAACGTGGCTGCAGCCCAAGGGGGTGGGGCAAACTACCTGGCTATGACTTTCGTCATGGCGCTTCCTTTGCTCTACTTTCGCTATCTCCATGGTAGCCCCCGAGAGAAAAAGGCAGCTTTTTGGATCGCTCCTTTTATTCTCTTCGGCATCATGGGGACGGGTTCCCGCGGCGGTTTCCTGACGATGTTTATCATCATGGTCTTGATGACCATGCGTTCCAAGCAGAGAGCTAAAGGATTTGCCACCATCGCTGCGATGTTGGTGATCTTTATCGTTGTCACACCGTCAGAAAAATGGGACCGATTCGGGACAACATTCGAAACGAATACGCAGCAACGGGGATTTGCGGCGAATAGTCGTCTCGAATTGTGGCGAGCTGGATGGAAGATGTTTTTGACGTCGCCGATTACTGGCGTTGGTCACGACAATTTCCAAAAGCTTTCGCCCCGCTACACCGGCTACTTTGCTGGTAAGACCCCTATACCATACAGACCAGAACTAGAAGGAACCAAAGGGCACAGTGGATTTGTGGCTCACAGTACTTGGGTGCAAACTCTCGCGGACGGTGGCTTGGTTACGTCTTTTCCCTTCTTCGCACTCTTCTTCATGTGCTGGGTCGCTCTACGGCGGACCAGAAGAATGCCACTTCCTCCTGAAGAGAAACAGGAGGTCTACATGATTAGTCAGATCTATGAGCTGACACTCCTGGCTTTTGTCATTGCTTCTACCTTTGGTAGCCATTTGAAGATCGACTTCCTTTGGTGGTACTTTGGTGGTGTTGCGGCCTTTGAGATTATTGTCCGCCAACAAGTGGCCCAGTGGCAACAACTTCAACGCAGCGTTTTCCTTCAAGAGCAGAATGCTCATAAGGCTGCGCAAACGACGGAAGCGACGATCTAAATCATGTGCGGAATTGCAGGCGTTGTGGCGCCCAAAGATCGCGAAGACGCGAGTTCGCGAGATGTCAGGCGGATGTGTGCTCAACTGGCCAAGCGAGGTCCAGACGGCATTCACCAAGAACGCCTTGATGGTGTCGTGTTAGGGCATTCAAGGCTCGCCATCATCGACCTCAATACCGGCGATCAACCCCAAGGGAATACGGACGGTTCGGTGAAAGTCGTTGTTAACGGCGAGATTTACAATTACATCGAGTTACGTGCGGATCTCAAGGACCAAGGATATCAGTTTAAGACGGAGAGTGATATCGAGGTCATTCCCCATCTCTACGACAAATATGGTGATGATTTTGTACAACACCTTCGTGGGATGTTCTCCATTGCTCTGTGGGATTGTCGCCAGCGACGTTTAGTTTTGGTTCGTGATCGTTTGGGCAAGAAGCCCCTCTACTACGCCGAGTACAAAGACCGTTTTTATTTCGCCTCAGAATTGAAGTCTATTTTGCAAATCGAAGATATCGAGTTGCATACAGACTTGGAGGCCATGGAAGACTTCTTTACCTTCCAGTACATCCCTTCGCCAAAAACGGCGTTTCAGGAAATTCGCAAGTTGCCCGCCGCAACCATGATGACGTGGAAGGACGGCAAGTCTTCGTTTAGGAAGTACTGGGAACCATCCCTCGTGGTCGACATGACTATGACGGAGGAAACCGCCTTAGAGCGTTTCGAAGAACTCTTCGACGAAGCAGTTAAGCTGAGGTTGCGTTCAGATGTCCCTTTGGGGGCCTTCTTGTCCTCCGGTATCGACAGCACTTTGGTGGTTGCCAGCGCAACAGGGCTCCTTGATACTGCACTGCGCACGACGACCATCGCTTTTGATAGCGCCAATAATGATGAAGTGCGTTTGGCAGAAGAAGTGGCCAAGAAATTCGGCACGAATCACCAGACGAAATCGATTCACGCCGATGTGCGGGAGACCCTTGAGCGCGTGAGTTCCTACTTGGATGAGCCTTTGGGTGATTCGAGTACGCTTCCCAGCTTTCTCGTTTCCAAAGCGGCCAGAGAAGACGTTAAAGTCGCTATTTCTGGTGATGGTGGTGACGAAAGCTTTGGCGGATATGCGAGGCGCTACTCTCAGAACCTTATGCTCGACAAATGGCGCCGTAAACTCCCTGGCGATCTTGGCAGGAAGCTTGTTGGGCTTGTGTCGTATCTTTATCCCAAAATGGATTGGGCTCCCCAGCCGTTTCGGTTGAAATGGGGATTGCGAAATCTGTCGGTGACCGCCGAGG
>WFTN01000260.1 GCA_015485455.1 Planctomycetota bacterium
GGATTAGGCGTCTTATTGGAAAACGAAGATAACTTCTTCGAAAGCAAAATTTGTGTCCTGACCCTTATTGCAAATTTCAAGAATTGCCGGTAATCTTCGCCAGAACGGTACTTGCGTCGATTTATTTGGTCCTCCGATGGAACTCTGGGGATCGGCAAGCCGAAGGAGAGACGTGCCCATGGCACATAATATGACGGTCTGTGTTCCCGCTGATCCCAGCTACTTGCGATCGCTGCGGGGATTCATCCAGCCAATCTACGAAAAGAACTTCCCAGAAGATGAAGTTCGACAATTGGTTCTCGCTATTGATGAAGCGTGTTCCAACATTATTAAACATGGACAGAGCTGGTTTCTTCCCAAAGGAACCATTTCGGTCTCTATCCTCGACAGCAAGAAAAAGACGGTTGTCACCGTCCACAACTATTGCCGAGCCAAGGAAGTCGAGAAGATCAAGCCTCGTGATTTAGATGACATCAAACCCGGTGGTTTGGGTACTCATTTTATCGCCGAAGTAATGGACAAGGTCGAATTCGAACCATGCACCGTGAGAGAAGGCCGCATGGCCTTGGTCATGACAAAGTGCACGAGCGGAAAAGAAGAATCATGAAACTAACGATCGAACGTCAGGAAACTGATGATACTGTAGTCCTGGTTGTGACCGGTGATGTTGACATGGAGAGCTCGCCGAAACTTCGGGACGAGATCAAAAAGACCATCAAGAAAAAACCGACTCACCTCAAACTGCAACTTACCGGGGTTCCTTACATTGATAGCTCGGGCATTGCAGTGTTGATTGAGGGCATGAAATGGACACAAAAAAAGAAAGTTGCCTATGCTTTGGTTGACATCAGTGACAGCGTTCGCGATGTCCTGCAGATGTCGAAGCTCTTAAGTGTCTTTACTGTCGAAGGAGACTAAACCAGGATGAATCGCGTCGCCCATGTCTTGATGGCTCCGATTGCAGCTTTGGGGAAGCCCTTTGTTGACCTTGTGACAGGTGCCAAAGAGAGCATTGAGGCGTTGGCGCGGGTGTTCCTTCTGTTTTGGCAGACTTGCTATTGGACTTTCTTTGGGCCGTTCACTGGAAAAACTCGGTTCCGCCAACTTGTCTTTCCTTTAATGCAGCAGATTGGCGTCCGTAGTTTTTTTATCGTGTGCCTGGTTTCATTTTTGGTGGGATTCATCCTTATTCTGAATACGGCTGATCAATTGAAACAATATGGTGCATTGAGCAAAGCTCCGACGATGATTTGCATAGCCGTTGTTCGGGAGCTTGGACCATTGATGACGGCCATCGTTCTGTCCGGCCGAGTTGGAGCTGCATTCACGGCGGGCTTGGGAAGTATGGTTATCAATGAAGAAGTGCTAGCTCTTGAGACCATGGGAGTTAACCCTGTGGGTTACTTGGTGGCGCCACGTTTCATTTCGATTTGTATCATGCTGCCCTGTCTCACTATGTTCAGTTACCTTGTTGGCAACTTGGGTGGCCTGGTGGCGGGCACAACGATGTACGATATCGGATTTTGGAGTTATCTCACAACGACGCGGGATTCTTTTGATCTCATTGACATGGGGGCCGGTCTCATCAAGTCGTTGGTTTTCGGGGCGACCATTTGCATGGTTGCTTGTTACAATGCCTTTTCTGTCCGTGGGGGACCTGAAGGGGTTGGGCGCAATACTATGGTTGCTGTTGTGATGTGTCTCTTGTCTATCATCGTCGCAGATGCACTGATTACTGCCATTGTCGCTAATTTCTTCTGGATCACCTAAAGCGGACGCGAAGTCGACCAATGAGCATCATCAAAGTCGAAAATGTGCACAAAACTTTTGGTTCGGGAGACCGAGCTGTCAAGGTCTTGCAAGGCGTGGATTTCACCGTCGAGAAGGGGGAAACTCTGTGCATCTTGGGTGGTTCAGGTGGGGGCAAATCGACTCTTCTTAAAGTCATGATCGGAGCTCACGACGCCACCGAAGGGCATGTGTTTATTGATGGTGACGATATTGTTGGCATGCGGGAGAAGGACCTCAATAAGGTGCGTCGCAAGTTTGGTGTTCTGTTCCAATCAGGGGCGCTACTAAACTCCATGACTGTCGGACAGAATGTCGGGTTGCCCATCGGATTTCATACGAAACAAGCTGCCGAAACCATCGATATCATGGTCAAGGTGAAATTGGAACAAGTGGGATTGCTCGACGCGAAAGATCGGCTTCCGGCCGAAATTTCTGGAGGTATGCAAAAGCGGGCTGGATTGGCCCGGGCCGTTGCTTTGGATCCTAAGATCGTTTTTTATGACGAGCCATCCGCTGGTTTGGACCCCATTGCCACAGCCGTCATTGACGAACTCATCAATGACTTTAAGACAAAAATGGGAATGACCAACGTGGTGGTTACCCATGTGATGGAGAGCGTGCGTCGGATTGCCGATAAGATAGTCATGCTCGACAAAGGGAAAGTGATTCTCTACGGAACACTCGATGATCTGTTGAATTCAACTGACCCGAAAATTGTGAATTTTGTGAATGGCGAGATCGATGGTCAGGGTGGAGATGACGAGGCACAACGTCGTTTCGTTTCTGACCTTTTGATGTAGCGCAACCAAAAGTCCTAGGGGAACCCTATGGGAATCCGTAAGTCCGAATTTGTCACTGGCTTGTTTATCCTAGCCGCTCTCACAACCCTGGCTATCTTGGGCGTTGGGCCTTATTTGAGGACCGGGACAGCAGACCGAGTTAAGGTGCTCGTCGACTTTGACAACATCGCCCTACTCAAGGACAAGGCCCAGGTCGCGGTCAATGGGATCCGCGTTGGAGTGGTGGATAGCCGGGAGCGCGTTCATGTTGATGGCACCATCAAAATCCGCGTGACTCTTAAGATTGATGAAGAGTTTATTGCTCAGTGCTGTGAAGGGACCCGGGCAAAGATCTCGCAAGAGTCTTTGTTGGGCGACAAATTTGTTGACTTGATTCCGAGTCTTTCAGGGCCCAAATTGACCCTGAGCGACGGCTGCTACCATGTTATTGGTGAGCCCTTCAGCGATTGGATGACGATGTTGAGCGGCCTTGGCGATAAAATTGGAGGCATCGAAGGGCTCATTACCCATACCGATGAGCTTGTGGTGAATCTGAACGAGAATTTCCTGTCGAAGCCGAATGCCGACAACATGGCTCTTTTGCTACGAAACACCAATAATTTGGTAGCAGAGGCCGAGGACGCCATGAAGACGCTCAACGCTAGTTTGGAAGGACCTGATGGTATCCTCACCAACACCAAGGTCTTACTCGCCAACACTGCGGATCTCACCGGGAGTCTCAAGGAAGACTACCCCGGGGTTCGCGATCAATTGGTGAATACGATGAAGAAGGCTGATGAGGTCTTGGATAGTGGCAATGCAAGATTGAAGCGCATTGGCGTCATCATTGATGAGGCAAATCCAAAGCTCCAGAGTATCTTACGTACAGTGGATTCTGAGCTGCCTCAGTTGTTCACCAACGTTGAGTCCAGCTTGAGTCAATTGAACGTGACTTTGAAAAGTGCAGAAGATGTGATGAGGAATCCAGATCTGAATGCCATGTTCTATGACATGCGTGTGACACTTCAGGAGATGGGCATGACCCTGAGAGCATTGCGAGCAGACTTCTCACAAATCCTCTTTGGGGGGCCAGGAACGGCCCAACCCGCTGTGCCAGATCCAAAGAACAAGATCAAAGATCGTACTGATGGAAGGCCTTCGCGCTATGGCTACTAGTCGGCAACAACAATCAAACGACTCTCATCCTTGGTTCTGGACGTCTGCGGTGGCGCTCATGGCTTCTGTATTTGTGGGATGTGGCTCTGATGTCGTTTTCAAAGGCCCTTATATGCGGGGGGTCGATCGCTTTGACGATGGCGACTATCCTGGGGCGATTAGCGAATATCAGGTCGCCCTTGGGGAGAACCCTGACGATCATCGCATCCACTATAATTTAGGTTTGTGTTTCCACGACATGTATCTGGCCGCCGGAAAAGACGAGGAAAAGGCGTCCGTCTACTTCGAGAGAGCTCAAGCCGCCTATCGTAAGTCAAGCTCGCTCACTGAGAACAAAGCCCGTGCACAAATTGCCGAATCCAAATTGATCTGGGATTCTGGCGACCACGAACAAGCGATCCAAATGCTCAAGAATGTTGTGGGCGATGATGGTACGGGTATGGCTCTGCCCTCATGGACCCGTGGCACCATGCTTCTCACTGAGAATCGCCAAGAAGAAGCAATTCGTGCTTTTCAGGAGTCTTTAGTGGCGGATGAGGGATACTTGCCAGCCATGACAGCTTTGGCAGACCTCCACTTGCTTCGGGGTGAGTTAGATGAAGCCGATGTGATGTCAAAAAAGGGGCTCAAGAAGGCTCCTCACGATGTCACCCTCCTCATCCTGAACGCTAAGATTGCCTCGATGGCCGCCAGATCCCAAAAAGACCCAGGAGAGAAAGAATTGGCATGGGAAGAATCCCTGGCTCGATGGAGAACTGCTGAAGCACTTGTTCCCACGGATTGGGAGGTCCTCCTGGGCATTGCCACCGCCGCTGAAGCCCTGGGTGAACAAAAACTGGCCGTGCGCTATTTTTGGTTTACGGAAGACAACGCTTCTGACTTCGCCCTCAAGAAGCGTGGAGTTGATCCTGCGGCATTTAGAGAAGACCTCAAACAACGTTTGTTAAAGCTCTACCCTGTCTTAGGCCGGGACGGATAGCCAGTCTTCTCCCCATGTGAACATTCGCTCTTCTTGTTTCATGCTTCTACCTGGGGAGAGCAGGTTCAGAGTTGGGTTTGTGCAGGGGCGCGGTTTAGCAGAGTTCTTCGGTTTTAACCCCGTCAAAACAACCGACGATGCAATCATTGCAGAGTGGATTGCGTCCGGTGATGTCGAACTTGCCCCGAAGGGACAAAAGACGTTTGACTTCATCCGGCGGCAAAGTCTGAACTCGTCCCAATTGATGCGCCATCATGGTGATGTGCGCTGCATGTTCTAACTTCTCCAGCTTGAAGTAGGCATCCTTGATGGTTGTTCCCACACACACAGCACCATGACGTTCTAACATCAGAGCATCGGCGTAACGAATCGCCCGGCGAACAGCGTCTGGGACATCTTGAGTGGTGGGTGTGGTGTAGGGCAAAGTAGGCACAGTTCCCATGGTTAAGACCACTTCCGGAATCACACATTGTGCCAATGACTTCCCGGCAATGGTGAAGGCAACAGCCGTGGGGGGATGCCCATGAACGATGGAAGTGATGTCATCTCTTTCTTCGTAGACGGCGACGTGCATGGCCGATTCGGAAGAAGGGCGTCCTGACCCTGACATGACTTTGCCTTGAAAGTCGATGGTGATGATGTCGTCTGCAGTCATTTCACCCTTGCAAATTCCTGAGCGGGTAATCAGGATCTCGTTTTCGCCGATGCGGACGGATAAATTGCCGTCTGTTGCGGCAATGAGATCCTTTTCGTACATGCGTTTGGCGCAGGCGACAATCTCGGTCTTTAGGCGGACAACCGACTCTTCGAAACTCTCGTTCATGGATAGCTCTATTTCATCAACTTGGTGAGATCGTACCCACGTTTGGCTTTGCGCCAGGCTGCGTTAAACGTCGCTCTTGCAGTTTGCTTGCGTAGCTCGGCGGCGACTTTCGGCGAGAGGGGAGGAGCAGGCCGCTTCTTTTCAAGTTTGATGATGCGATAGCCACCGGAGAACGGCAACGCCTGGGTGATACCTTGCTCCTTGAGGGCGAGGATCTTGTCTCCACCTTCGATTTTCTTGAGCCGGGCTGGAGTAAAAGTGTCCCATTTGCCATCTTTGAATTTACTTCGAGCATCTTGACTGAACATGCGAGCAGCTTCTTCGAATTTCATGGCTCCAGAAGCGATGCGTTGCCTGACGTCATCGGCGGTTTTTTTCGCCGATGCCATGGAAGGCAGCTTGTCTTTCAGTTTCGGGTCATCTGTGCCCCGAATGACAATGTGACGGAGCTCGTAGGTTGGACCGAAATGCTCAATATTTTGCTTGTAGAGTTGAGCAGCTGTTTCCTTGGTGATGGTCTCTTCGCCGAAACGGGTAATGCAAACCTCCCTTTGGAAGTTGGCACTATTTTTGTGGTCTCGTTTGTTCATGCCATAAC